>JAAYBP010000070.1 GCA_012730075.1 Acidimicrobiales bacterium
GCCCAGGCCGCCGACTTCGTCGCCGCGATGCCCGGCGGCCTCGACGCCCGCATCGCCCAGGGGGGCACCAACGTGTCCGGCGGTCAGCGCCAGCGCCTCGCCATCGCCCGGGCGCTCGTGCGGCGACCGGACATCTACCTGTTCGACGACTCCTTCTCGGCCCTCGACCTCGCCACCGACGCCCGCTTGCGCGCCGCCCTCGTCCCCTACACGCGCGACGCGACGGTGCTGATCGTCGGCCAGCGCATATCGACCATCGCCGACGCCGACCAGATCCTCGTGCTCGAGGACGGCGTGCCCGTCGGCCTCGGCCGCCACGACGAGCTGCTCGTCGGCTGCCCGACCTACGCCGAGATCGTCGAGTCCCAGACGACCGCCGCATGACCACCACCGAACCCACCGACGAGGCCGGCGACGCCGCCGCCCACCACGACGACGCGGCCGACGCCCACCACGACGACCACGGCGAGGTCACGCCGCCCACCCGGCCGCCGCCGCGCATGGGCCCCGGCGGCGGGGCGGGCGTCCCCGGCGAGCGCCCGCGCGACCTGCGCGGCGCGACCGGTCGCCTGCTGGGCCTCATGCGCGGCGAGCGTCCGGTGCTCGCCCTCGCGATCGGGCTCGCCCTGCTCGGCGTGGCCGGCCAGCTCGCCGGACCGAAGCTGCTCGGGCGGGGCACCGACATCATCGTGCGGGGCGTGCTCGGCGGCGACGGCATCGACTTCCCCTCGCTGCACCGCCTCCTGCTGCTGCTCGTCGCCATGTACCTCGCCTCGGCGGTGTGCAGCTGGGCGCAGTCGTACCTGATCGCCGGGGTGGTGCAGCGCACGATGCGGGGCCTGCGCGCCGACGTCGAGGACAAGCTCAACCGGCTCCCGCTCGACCACGTCGACCGCCAGCCCCGCGGCGACCTCCTCAGCCGGGTCACCAACGACATCGACAACGTGGCCCAGAGCCTCCAGCAGACGCTGAGCCAGATGTTCTCGTCGATCCTCCAGCTCTTCGGCGTGCTCGCCCTGATGCTGTGGATCTCGCCGGTCCTGGCGCTCATCGCCTTCGTCACCGTGCCGCTGTCCCTGACGATCACCAAGACGATCGCCAAGCGGTCGAAGGCCCGGTTCGTCGAGCAGTGGAGCCACACCGGCCGGCTGAACGCCCAGGTCGAGGAGGCGTTCACCGGTCACGCGATCGTCAAGGCGTTCGGTCGTCAGGCCGAGGTGGAGGAGCGGTTCCGGATCACCAACGAGCAGATGTACCGGGCGAGCCGCCGGGCCCAGTTCACCTCCGGTTCGATCCAGCCGGCGATGATGGCGCTCGGCAACCTGAACTTCGTCGCCATCGCGGTCGTCGGCGGCCTGCGCATCGCGTCGGGGGCGATGAGCCTCGGCGACGTGCAGGCGTTCATCCAGTACTCCCGCCAGTTCACGATGCCGCTGACCCAGATGGCGTCGATGTTCAACGTGTTCCAGTCGGGCCTGGCGTCGGCCGAGCGGGTCTTCGCCCTCCTCGACGGGCCCGACCAGACCCCCGACCCCGAGCCGGAGCCGGCACCCCCGCCGCGGGGCCGGGTCGAGTTCGACCACGTCTCGTTCTCCTACGACCCCGACCGCCCGCTGATCACCGACCTCTCGCTCGTCGCCGAACCGGGCCAGACCGTCGCCATCGTCGGTCCGACCGGCGCCGGCAAGACGACGCTCGTCAACCTGCTGATGCGCTTCTACGAGATCGACGCCGGCACGATCCGGGTCGACGGCCGCGACATCTCCTCGATGCCGCGCGCCGAACTGCGCTCCCAGATGGGCATGGTGCTCCAGGACACGTGGCTGTTCGGGGGCACGATCCGCGAGAACATCGCCTACGGCAACCCCGCCGCCACCGAGGACGAGATCCTCACCGCCGCCCGGGCCACCTACGTCGACCGCTTCGTGCACTCGCTGCCCGACGGCTACGACACCGTCCTCGACGACGAGGGCAGCAGCGTCAGCGCCGGCGAGAAGCAGCTCCTCACCATCGCCCGGGCGTTCCTCGCCGACCCGACGATCCTGATCCTCGACGAGGCGACGTCGTCGGTCGACACCCGCACCGAGGTGCTGATCCAGCACGCGATGGCGGCCCTGCGCTCCCAGCGGACCAGCTTCGTGATCGCCCACCGGCTGTCGACGATCCGCGACGCCGACACGATCCTCGTCATGGAGGCGGGGAGCATCGTCGAGCAGGGCCACCACGCGGACCTCCTCGCCCGCGACGGCGCCTACGCCGCCCTGTACAACGCCCAGTTCGCCGCCGCCGCCGTCGACCTCGACGAGCCCTGACCGTGGCCGACCCCGACGCCGTCACCTACGACGTCGGCGGGCGGACCGTCGCGATCACCCACCCGGACCGGGTCCTGTTCCCCGCCGACGGCGTCACCAAGGCCGACCTCGCCGCCTACCACCACGCGGTCGCCCCGACGCTGCTGCGCCACCTCGCCGACCGGCCGCTCATGCTCCAGCGCTTCCCCGAGGGCATCGGCGGCGACGGCTTCTACCAGAAGGAGGCCGGCCGGGGCGTGCCGTCGTGGATCCGCACGGTCGAGGTGCCCAAGGAGGGCGGCACCGTCAACCACCCGGTCGTCGACGACGAGGCCGGGCTGCTCGCCCTGACCAACCTGGGCACGGTCAGCTTCCACCGCTGGGGAGCGCGGGCCGACGAACCCGACCGGCCCGACCTGCTGATCGTCGACCTCGACCCGTCCGACGACGACTTCGCCACCGTCGTGCGCGCCGCCCACCTGACCCGCGACCTGCTCGACGAGCTCGACCTGGCCGCCTACGTCGCCGTGACCGGCTCGCGGGGCATCCACGTCGTCACGCCGCTCGACCGGGGGGTGCCGACCGACGCGGTGGCCGCCTTCGCCCGCGCCGTCGCCCACCTGCTCGCCCGGCGCCATCCCGAGCTGCTCACCGACGAGGCGCGCAAGAAGAAGCGCCGGGGCCGGCTCTACGTCGACACCGCCCGCAACGGCTACGCCCAGACCGCGATCGCGCCGTACTCGGTGCGGCCCCGGCCGGGAGCCCCGGTCGCCACGCCGATCACCTGGGACGAGCTCGACGACCCGGACCTCCGTCCCGACCGCTGGACGATCGCCTCGGTGCCCGCCCGCCTCGACGACGTGGGCGATCCGTGGACCGACCTGGCCCGCCACGCCCGAGACCTCGCCCTGCGCTGGGAACGCCTCGACGCCCTCGTCCGCGCCGCCCCCACCTGACGACACCCGGTACCGGGTTCCAGGTGACGCCCCCGACCCCGGACGACACCCGGAACCGGGTTCCAGGTGACGCCCCCGACCCCGTAGTGGCGCGTGATTCCCGCCCCCGGGGACGGGAACCACGCGCCGGTTCGGTGGGTGGGCGATGGCGGGTACGGTGCCGCCGTCCCCATCTCCGCGCGGGCCGAGCCGACGATCGCTCGCCGCGCCGATCGCCGCCGACGGAGGACCCGTGAGCTTCATCGAGACCGACGAACAGCAGGCCCTGCGGGCGACGGTCGCCCAGCTCGCCGCCAAGTACAACCACCTCGACTACGCGCTGGCGAAGCACCGGGCCCACGAGCCGCTGTCGGAGCTGTGGCACGAGGCCGGGCAGCTCGGGCTCCTCGGTGTGAACCTGCCGGTCGAGTACGGCGGGGGCGGGGCCGGCATCTACGAGCTGTCGCTGGTGCAGGAGGAGCTGTCGGCCCAGGGCGCCGGACTGCTCCTCATGGTCGTGTCGCCCGCGATCTGCGGCACGATCATCAGCCGCTACGGCACCGACGGGCAGAAGGGCGAATGGCTCCCCCGCCTCGCCGACGGGTCGTCGATCATGGCCTTCGCCATCACCGAACCCGACGCCGGGTCGAACTCCCACCGGATCACCACGATCGCCAAGCGCGACGGCGACGACTGGGTGCTCAACGGCCGCAAGATCTTCATCTCCGGCGTCGACCAGGCCGACGCCATCCTGGTCGTCGCCCGCTCGGAGGACGCCAAGACCGGCACCCTGCGGCCCGCGCTGTTCATCGTCCCGACCGATGCCGCCGGCCTCGAGGCCCAGGCGATGGAGATGGACATCGTCGCCGCCGACACCCAGTTCACGCTGTTCCTCGACGACCTCCGACTGCCCGGCTCGGCCCTGATCGGCGAGCCCGACGCCGCCCTGATGCAGCTCTTCGCCGGCCTCAACCCCGAGCGGATCATGGGCGCGGCCCTCGCCCTCGGCCAGGGTCGCTACGCCCTGGACCGGGCCGCCGACTACGCCCGTGAGCGCACGGTGTGGAACGTGCCGATCGGCGCCCACCAGGGCCTCTCCCACCCGCTGGCCAAGTGCAAGATCGACGTCGAGCTGGCCAAGCTGATGATGCAGAAGGCCGCCGTGCTCTACGACGCCGGCGACGAGATCGCCGCCGCCGAGGCCGCCAACATGGCCAAGTACGCCGCCGCCGAGGCCGCCATCTCCGCTCTCGACCAGTCGATCCAGACACACGGCGGCAGCGGCCTCACCGCCGAGGTCGGCCTGGCGTCGATGCTGGCGATGACCCGGGTCTCCCGCGTCGCGCCGGTCAGCCGGGAGATGATCTTCAACTACGTCGCCCAGCACAGCCTCGGCCTCCCCCGCTCGTACTGAGCGACTGCCGGTGACCTCCCTCTCCCCTCGGCGGCCGTCGTGAGCGACGGCGCGCCACGGGTGCGGCGGGCGGCGGCCCCCTTCCGCCGGGTCGAGGTGCTGGCGGCGACCGACGTGACGCCCCGGCTGCGGCGGGTGACCGTCGGCGGGCCGGAGCTCGACGGCCTGGAGGTGCCCCCGCCCGCCTCCGCGGTCCGGCTCTACGTGCCGACGGCCGAGGCGGCCGCCGCCCGCCCGCTCGTGCTACCGACGTGGGACCGCAACAACTTCGTCCTCCCCGACGGCACCCGGCCCACGCTGCGCACGCTCACCCCGCGCCGGGTCGACCCCGACCGCCACACGCTCGACCTGGAGATCGTCCAGCACGGCGACGGACGGGCGTCGTCCTGGGCGGCTACCGCCGAGCCGGGCGACGTCGCCGCGATCAGCGTGCACGACCGGGGTTGGGAGCCGGACCCGTCGGCCGATGCCGTGCTCCTCGCCGGTGACGAGACGGCGCTACCCGCGATCGACCAGCTCCTCGGCCTCCTCACCGGCGGGACCTGGACCGGAGGTCCGGTCCGGGCGATCGTCGAGACGGCGACCGACGCGGCCCGGGCCGCGCTCCCCGACGACGCCCCGGTGGAGTGGGTCGACGCCGCGGCCGATCGGCCCCCGGGGTCGGCGCTGGTCGACGCGGTGAAGGCCGTCGGCGTCACGCCCGGCACGCTCGTCTGGGCCGCGGGCGAGGCGGCTTCCGTGCAGGCGATCCGGCGCCACCTGTTCGACGAGCGCGGCATCGACCGGTCCGACACGTGGATCCGCGGCTACTGGAAGCACGGCCGCCGCGGCACCTGACCGGTACCCGTCGCCCGGTGGGGCGCGACGGTGTTCAGTAGGTGCGGTCGGGGACCCCGAGGTGGTTGGCGTCGCCGAGCGCCCGGAGCGACCAGGCGTGGTGGCCGGCGATGGCGACGGTGTCGAGCTGGGCGATCGACGCGTGCCCCATCGTGAAGCGGAACCAGTCCCACGGTTCGTGATCGAGGCCGAGCAGATGGGTGACGATCACCGAGTTGGTGCCGCCGTGGGCGACGAGGACGAGGCGGTCGTGGTCCTCCTCGTCGATCGGGCCGTCGCTGTCCCAGAGCCGCGGCTGGTCGGGCGCGGGGCGGATGCCGAGCCCCTCCAGGAAGGCGTCGAGCCCGGCGGTCACCCTCTCGTGGAAGGCGGCGGGCGACTCCCCACCGGGCATGCCGTTCCACCACACCTCCCGGTCGGCGTGCTGCATCGACTCGAACGCGACGCGCACCTGCTCGATCGGCGCGCCCTCCCACTGCGGGGGGTTGTGCAGCTCGAGCAGCCAGTCGCTGGTCTCGATCGGCAGGTCGAGCGCGGCGGCGATCGGAGCGGCCGTCTCCTGGGCGCGCACCGCGGGCGACACCAGCAGGCGGTCGATGTCGCCCCACTCCGGCACCTGCTCGGTGGCCGCCAGCCGCCGGGCCACCGCCCGGGCCTGGGCCCGGCCCCGGTCGGTGAGGACGGGGTCGTTGCGGGCGAGCCCGTCGGCGTCGCTCCAGGCCGGTTCGCCGTGCCGGACGAGGATCAGCTCCATCCCGGCGAACCTACCGGCCGGCCCACGTCCGGCGCGCCCGACGCGCCCGACGCGC
>JAAYBP010000071.1 GCA_012730075.1 Acidimicrobiales bacterium
CGGAGCCAGCGGATCCGGCGGGGACGGGGCATCGCCGGACCGGGAACGAACGTCCGCCGCCTGACGCGGGCACCCACCGGGACCAACCCACCCCACCCGAGAACACCCCACGAAGGAGGCCGCCCCACGGCGGCCCCTTCGCCGCGCCCGGGCGGCGGGTAGGTCCCGAATTGCGACGACCTTCGGACGCTGGCGCGGTACCTCCCCCGGGCCGGAGGGGAGCGGAGGCGGTGGCACGGAACCCGTCGTGCTGGACGGCCGATCGACCCCGACTCCGCCGGTCGGTCTGCGCCCTCCGAGCGCTCGCCGGGACGACACTCGGGACCCGGTTCCGGGTGTCGCGGGCCCTCCGGAGCCGAGGGTCCGGGATCGCGACGACCGTTGGACGCTGGCGCGGTACCTCCCCGAGCCGGCCGGCGCGGCGGAGGCTGACGAGTGCCCGCGGTTACTCGGGTCGGAACGGGGCGGCGGGGCTGCGAGACTGTGCCGGTCCACCGACCGGAGCCCGATGACCTTCCGCCTCACCAAGCACCACGGCCTCGGCAACGACTTCCTCGTGCTCCTCGGCACGGCGGAGGACGTCGCCGCGGTCGGACCCGACCACGCCCGCCGGTGGTGCGACCGTCGCCGGGGCGTCGGCGCCGACGGCCTGCTGATCGGGACGATCGACCCGCCCCGGGGCGACCTGGGGATGGTGCTGTTCAACGCGGACGGATCCCGCGCCGAGATGAGCGGCAACGGCATCCGGTGTCTCGCCCAGGCCGAGGCCGAGCGCCGGGGCGTCGCCGAGATCGACCTCGTCGTCGTCACCGACGACGGCGACCGCTCGGTGCAGGTGCGACCCGGGCCCGACCCGGCGACCGTCGAGGCGGCGGTCGCCATGGGTCCGGCGCGGCCGGGTCCGGCGGCCGACGCGGAGGTCGATCGTCGCCATGACGCCACCGTCGCCCCGGCCGCCCTGGCCGCCGAACCCAAGGAGGCGGTCACGCTCGACCTGGGCAACCCGCACCTCGTCCTGCTCGTCGACGACCCGGGCCAGGTCGACGTCGGCCTGGCCGGGCCCCGCTGGGAGGCGGCCTACCGCGACGGCATCAACGTGCACGCCGTCGCCCCCACCCCCGGCGAGGCCGACGCCCTGACCATGGCGATCTGGGAGCGGGGCGCCGGGGCCACCGAGGCGTGCGGCACCGGCGCCACCGCCGCCGCCCGCGCCGCCCACGACTGGGGCCTGGTCGGCGACCGGGTCCGGGTGCACATGCGTGGGGGCGACGTCGACGTCGAGGTCGGCCCCGAGATGGTGCTGCGCGGCCCCGCCGTGCGGATCGCGACCGTGGAGGTCGAGGCGTGACCGGAGCCGAGCCCGAGGACACCGAGGACACCGAGGAGATGGGGGAGACCGAGGGGGCCGAGAAGACCGTCAGGACCGACCGGACCGATGACGACGGGTCGCACCGCGGCGCGCTCGGCGAGTTCGGCACCACGTCGGGCGCGTTCATCGAGCGGACGTTCCGGGAGAAGATCCTGCTCGTCGGCGTCACCCTGCCGCCGCACACCGACGACGACACCGAGGCCGGCCTCGACGAGCTCGAGCTGCTGGTCGACACCGCCGGCGCCGACGTGGTCGGCCGCGTCGTGCAGCGCCGCGACCGCCCCGAACCCGCCACCTACATCGGGAAGGGCAAGGTCGAGGAGCTGCGCGCCCTCGCCGAGGCGGTCGACTGCGACACGGTGGTCTTCGACGACGAGCTGAGCCCCGCCCAGCAGGGCAACCTCGAGAAGGCGCTCGGCCGCACCGCGATCGACCGCACCGCCGTGATCCTCGACATCTTCGCCCAGAACGCCTCCAGCCAGGAGGGCAAGGCCCAGGTCGAGCTGGCGATGCACCGCTACCGGCTGCCGAGGCTGCGCGGCAAGGGCGGATCCCTGTCCCAGCAGGCCGGCGGCGCCGGCGGAGGCCTGGGCGCCCGCCGCGGCCCCGGCGAGACCCAGCTCGAGGTCGACCGGCGCCGCGTGCTGCGCCGCGTGCACAAGCTCGAGGCCGATCTGAAGGACATCGCCGCCCACCGCGTGACCCAGCGCAAGGCCCGGAAGCGGAGCCGCACCCGGCTCGTGGCCCTGGTGGGCTACACCAACGCCGGCAAGTCGACCCTGCTCAACCGGCTGACCGGCGCGGACGTCCTCGTGCAGGACCGCCTGTTCGCGACGCTCGACGCCACGACCCGACGCCTCGATCTGCCCGGCGGCGAGACCGTCCTCGCCACCGACACGGTCGGCTTCGTCCGCAAGCTGCCCCACCACCTCGTCGAGGCGTTCCGCTCGACGCTCGACGTCGCCGCCGAGGCCGACATGCTGGTGCACGTCGTCGACGCGTCGAGTCCCGACCCCGACGCCCAGATGGAAGCGGTCCGCGACGTGCTCGGCACGATCGGGGCCGGCGAGGTGCCCGAGCTGCTCTGCTTCAACAAGGTCGACGTGGCCCCGGACGCCAAGCGGCTCGCCGACCGCCACCCCGGGTCGGTCGCGGTGTCGGCCGGGACCGGCGAGGGCATCGACGCCCTGCTCGACGCGATCGCCGAACGCCTGCGGGCGGGCACGGTCGCCTACGACCTGCTCGTGCCGTTCGACCGCGGTGACGTCCTCGCCGAGATCCACCGCGAGGGCGAGGTGCTCTCCGAGGAGGCCGGGGCCGACGGGATGCAGGTGACCGCCCGGCTCGAACCGTCGGGCGCGGCCCGGCTCGAGCGGTTCGTGATCCCCCGGGCGGCGGGGACCCCCCGGTAGGGTCGACGGACCATGGAACCCGCCGTCCTGCTGCACCTGACGTCCCAGGCCCCCCTGGCCCGCCGCGCCGTCGAGGAGCTGACCACCGTCAACCCCACCGAGGTGCTGGCGATGGCCACCGTCTCCGAGGTGCTCGAGACCGTCGAGAACACCCCCGGCTGCGCCGGCCTGCTCCCCGTCGAGGACTCCTACGAGGGCCTCAACACCGCCGTGCTCGACCGCCTCGTGTTCGGCACGTCGCACGTGTTCGTCAGCGAGGAGATCGTCGTCGCCGAGTCGGTCGACGCCTTCCGGGTGCCGAGCGACGGACCGGTGGCGGGCCGGGTCGCGGTGTCCGAACCCCGCCACATCGAGCACTGCCACCGGTTCATCCGGGAGAACGGTCTGTTCACGCACTTCGTCGGTTCCACCGCGGAGGCCTGCCGCCTCGTGCGCGACAGCGGCGACCCCACCCTCGTCGCCCTGGCACCGCCCGAGGTGGCCGATGCCTTCGGGCTGGTCCCGGTGGCCGAGGCGGTCGACGACATGCCCGCCGCCCGCACCCGCTTCTTCCTGGTCAGCCAGGGGGTGGCGGCCCCGACCGGCGACGACAAGACCACCCTCGTGCTCACCCAGCCGAGCGACCGCTCCGGCAACCTCCAGCGCTTCCTCGCCGCCTTCACCGGCCACGAGGTCAACCTCGTCGCCCTGCACAGCCGCCCGCTCCAGTCGGCGGCCGAGTTCTGCTTCACCGTCACCGCCGAGGCCCACGTCACCGAACCCCGCATGGTCGCGGCCATCGAGGAGATGTGGGCGGTGGGCGCCCAGATCAAGGTCGTCGGGTCCTATCCGCACTGGCGGGGGGCGCAGGTCGTCAGCCCGTTCGTCGAGCCGCCGGGCTCGGTGGGTCGGCAGTCGAGCGCGGCCGAGAAGGCGATGGTGCTGGGCACGACCCCGTCGCCGGCCTGACCGCGTGGTCTCCGTCGCCTACCTCGGCCCGGAGGGGACCTTCGCCCACGCCGCCACCGACCGCGTGCGCCACGCTCCCGCGGCCGTCACCTGGGAGCCGCGGCCCACGGTGCAGGAGATCGTCCACGACGTCGATTCCGGCGCGTGCGCGATGGGGCTGGTCCCGATCGAGAACTCGGTGGAGGGCGGCGTCACCGGCACGATCGACGTGCTCGTCTTCGAGAGCAGCCGCGTCCTGATCCGCGAGGAGGTGGCGGTGCCGGTCTCCTTCGTCGCCTTCCGCCGGCCGGGCGACACCGACCCGCCCCGTGTCGTGCTGAGCCACCCCGTCGGGCTCGCCCAGTGCACCCGCTGGTGGGGGAGCCGCGACCTCGAGTGCCGGTCGACGCCGTCGACCAGCGAGGCGTGCCAGGTCGTGGGCCGGTCCGATGAGCCGGGGCTGGTGGCGATCGCGTCGGCCAAGGCCGGCGAGCTCGCCGGCCTGGAGGTGGTCGAGGCCGGCATCGAGGACCACCCCGGCGCCGTCACCCGGTTCGCTCTCGTCGCACGCGAGGAGACCGGGCCCACCGGCGACGACCGGACGACCCTCGTCGTGACGCCGCCGCACGAGGCCGCCGGGATCCTCCTGCGGATCCTCGAACCGATCGCCGACCGCGGCATCAACCTGTCGAACATCGTCAGCCGCCCCCTCCGTCGCGAGCTGGGCGTCTACTGCTTCGTGCTCACCCTCGACGGTCACCGTGCCGACCCGACCGTGGTCGAGGCCCTCGCCGCGCTCACCGCGCTCGGGTGCGAGGTGAAGCACCTCGGCTCGTACCCGGCGTGGCGATCGTGACCGTCGGCGTCGTCGGGCTCGGCCTCATCGGCGGTTCGCTCGCCCTGGACCTGGTCGACGCGGGTGTCGACGTCGTCGCCACCACCCGCGCCGAGGAGGCACGCGCCGGCGCCGCGGCGGCCGGGGTCGACGTGGTCGACGACGTCGCCTCGGTCGTCCGCCGTGCCGACCTGGTGGTGCTCGCCGTCCCGGTGCCCGCGTTGGACGGGGCGCTCGAATCGGTCGCGTCGGCCCTGGGTGCCCTGGGCGACGCCCCCCGGCCGACCATCACCGACGTCGGGTCGGTCAAGGGCCCGGTGCTCGCCCGGGCCGCGGACGTCCTGGGCGACGCCACGACGTTCGTCGGCGGGCACCCGATGGCCGGAACCGAGCGCCAGGGGTGGTCGGCGGCGATCCGCGGTCTGTTCCGCGACCGGAGTTGGGTCGTCACGGTGACCGACGACGTCGACCTCGGCCGTTGGGCGGCGGTGGCCGACCTCGCCCTCCGGGTCGGCGCCACCGTCGTCCCGGCCCGGCCCGAGGCGCACGACGACGCGGTCGCCCTGGTCAGCCACCTGCCGTACGCGCTCGCGGCGGTCGCCGGGTCGATGCTCGACTCCGACCCGCAGGCCCCGCTCGCCCGGAGCCTCGCCGCCGGCTCGTTCAGCGACCTCACCCGCGTCGCCGGTGGTCATCCCGATCTCGGTCGCCAGATCGCGGTGGCCAACCGCGGCGCCCTCGCCGCGCGCCTCACCGAGGCGCGTGCCCGCCTGGACGCGCTGGCCGGCGCGCTGGACGGCCTCGACCCCGGGTGGGCGCCGGAGGCCCCCGAGGTCGCGGCCGTGTTCGCCGCCGGCCGCCGGGGTCGCGAACGGCTCGACCACGCCCGCGCCGAGCCGGGACCCGAGGCGACCGTCGCCCTCGACCGCGGGGGGCTGGTCGCCCTGGGCGAGCGCGGCGGACGCGTGGTCGGGGTCGATCCGCCGGCCACGGGCGCGTCGGAGGTGTCCGTTCGCGTCGTCGAGCCGGCCGCGGCGGAGGGCGACCGGTGACCGCCGGCTTCGAGCCGCCTCCCCTCGTCTGGGAGACGATGGGCGACCTGCGGGCGCGGGCCGAGGCCCACCCCGGCGGGGCGATCGACCTCACGATCGGCACGCCGGTCGACCCGCCGCCGTCGTTCGTGGCCGAGGTCCTCGCCCGGAGCGGCGCCGCCCGGTCGTACCCGCCGTCGGTCGGCACCCCGGAGTTCCGCCGCGCCGCGGCCGGGTGGATGCGGCGGCGCTTCGGCGTCGAGGTCGATCCGGACCACGTCGCCGCCACCATCGGGTCCAAGGAGCTGGTCGCGGGCCTTCCCCACTGGCTGCGGCTCCGCGGCGACGCCGGTGGTCGGGACACCGGTGGTCGAGACACCGGTGGTCGAGACACCGGTGGTCGAGACACGGTGTTGCACCCGGCGGTCGCCTACCCGACCTACGCCATGGGCGCGCGCCTGGCCGGCTGCCGGGCGGTGGCCGTGCCACCCCGCCCCGACGGCGGCCTGGACCTCGACGCCGTCGACCCCGACGACGCCGCGCGCGCCCTGTTGCTGTGGTCGAACAGCCCCGGCAACCCGACCGGCGCGCTCGACGACCTGGCCCGGGCGGCGGAGTGGGGCCGCGAGCGGGGCATCGTCGTCGCCTCCGACGAGTGCTACGCGGAGCTGACGTGGGACGGGCCGCCCCGGACGATCCTCGAGGCCGGGTCCGAGGGCGTCCTCGCGGTCCACTCGCTCTCGAAGCGGTCGAACCTCGCCGGCCTGCGGGTCGGCTTCTACGCGGGCGACGCCGACCTGGTGGCCTACCTCGGTCAACTCCGCAAGCACGCCGGGTTCATGGTGCCGGGCCCGGCCCAGGAGGTCGCCGTCGCCGCGCTCGACGACGACGCCCACGCCGACGCGCAGCGCGAGACCTACCGGCGCCGGATCGACTCGGTGGTCGCCGCCCTGCGCACCGCGAGCCTCGGGGCCGAGCCGCCCGGCGGGGCCTTCTACCTGTGGGTGCCGTCGCCGACCGGCGACGGCGCCGACCTCACCGCCCGGTTCGCGGAGCGGGCCGGGGTGCTGGTCACCCCGGGCGCGACCTACGGCCCCCACGGGCGCGGCCACGTGCGGCTCGCGCTCGTCGTGCCCGACGCCCGCCTGCCCGACCTGGTCGCCCGGATCGAGAGCCTCGCCGTCTGAACGGGCGGGTACGGCCGGGGTCGGGACCCCGGCCCGGCATGCACGCACCACGGCGATCGACCGGTCAGACTGTGGCCCCGTCCCGCCCCCGAGGAACGCCGCCGTGACCGCACCCATCGCCAAGCCGAAGCCGAGCCTGGCCGCCGCCATCCTGATCCCGCTGCTGATCTGGATCCTGTTCTCCATCGGCGCGGGCTACATGGCCTTCCGGGGTTTCCAGGACTACACGAGCGCGATCGACGGCTTCGCCCGAATCGAGCCCGGCACCCCGACCGAGGTCACCCTGAAGTCGAGCGGGGAGTACCGGGTGTGGGCCGAGTTCCCCCAGAGCGAGAGCGGGGTGACGCCCATCGCCTCCGGCATCACCGTGACGGTCGTCGACGCCGACGGCAACGAGGTGGCCGTCGACGACTACGTGGGCACCCTGAGCTACAGCGACGGCGATCGCGAGGGTGTCGCCGTCAGCACGTTCAGCATCGACGAGCCGGGCGACCACACGATCACCGCCACCGTCGACGCCTTCGCCAACCAACCGGATCGCCTGGCGATCGGCACCGCCAACCCTCTGACCGAGATCGGCAAGGGCGTGCTGTTGATGGTCGTCGTCGGGACGGTCGGCTTCCTGATCGCCCTGATCCTCTTCATCGTCATGCTGGTGCGCCGCGGCCGCTCGAAGCGCGCCCTGGCCCCGGCCTACGCCCCCGGCTACCCGGCGCCCGCGTACGGCGCGCCCGGCGGCTACCCGCCGCCCCAGCCGGGTTATCCGCCGCCGGGGTACGGCGCCCCCGCGGCCTATCCGCCCCCGCCGCCGGCCGGGACGCCCCCGCCGTCGGGCCCGTTCGGTTCCCCGCCCGGCACCCCGCCCCCGTCGGACACGTCGCCGCCGGGCAACTGGCCGCCTCCACCCACGGCCTGACCGGGGAGGCGGGGGATCACGGCAGTGCAGGGCGGGTCGACCGTCACGACCGTCGCCCCGCGCGGGGTGCGGCCGTCGGGCTGGTGGTACCTGGTGCCGGTCGGCCTCGTCGTGTTCTCGATCGTCGCCGCGGTGCAGCTCGTCCGCAGCGGGTTCGAGGACGCCCAGCGGGTCGGCATCGAGGCGACGGGCGCCGCGCCGGGCGAGGACCAGCCGATCACCATCCGCGAACCGGGATCGTTCACCGTCGCGTTCGTGGGGCCGGAGTCGGTCCGCAGCACCCACGAGCAGGAGCAGCTCGCCGACGACCTCGACATCCGGATCGTCGACGCCGGATCGGGTGAGGTCCTGCCCCTGACCCGCTACGAGGGGCTGAACGACATCGTCGAGGACGGCCAGCAGTACGTGCCGCTGTGGACCATCCGCTTCGAGCGGCCCGGCGAGTACGTCCTGCGCTCGGCGCGGCTCGCGGGGATCGATCCGGACCGCTCCGGTCTGGTCGTGCACGAGAGCCCGTTCCGCAAGCTCCGCGACGGCGTCGAGCGCGCCGGGGCGACGTTGGTCGTCGGCACCCTGCTGGCGATCCTCGTCGCGGTGATCCTCGCCCGGATGCGGGGCCGGTCGAAGCGGGCGCAGCCGCCGCCGGTCCCGTGGGGCGGGCCGTCCGGGTACGTCCAGCCCGGCTACGCCGCGCCCGGGTACGGTCCGCCCGGCCAGGCCCAGCCCGGGTACGTGCCGCCGGGCTACCGCCCGCCCTGGTAGCGGTGGGTCAGTTGGCGTGCAGCTCGTCGTTGAGCTCGCCCCAGGAGCCGGAGCGGGCGCGGGCCTCGACCTTGCCGGTCGTCGAGTTGCGGATGAACAGCAGGCCCGACCGACCCGAGAGGGTGGCCGCCTTCACGACCTCGCCGGTCGGCAGGGTGACCAGCGTGCCGGCGGTGACGTAGAGGCCCGCCTCGACGACGCAGTCGTCGCCGAGCGCGATGCCGACGCCCGCGTTGGCGCCGACCAGGCAGCGCTCGCCCACGCTGACGACCTGCTTGCCACCGCCGCTGAGCGTGCCCATCAGCGAGGAGCCGCCGCCGAGGTCGGTGTCGACCCCGACGATCACGCCGGCGCTGATGCGCCCCTCGACCATGGCGTTGCCGACCGTGCCGGCGTTGAAGTTCACGAAGCCCTCGTGCATGACGGTGGTGCCGTCGGCGAGGTGGGCGCCGAGGCGCACGCGGCTCGCGTCGGCGATGCGGACGCCGGTGGGCACCACGTAGTCGGTCATGCGCGGGAACTTGTCGAGGCCCTGCACCTCGATCCGCTCGCCCCGGGCGAGGAGGGCCGCCCGGTCGGCCTCGAAGCCATCGGGGTCGGCGGGGCCGTGGCTGGTCCACACGACCGTGTTGAGCAGGCCGAACTGGCCGTCGAGCGACAGCCCGCGCGGCCGGACCCGCCGCGACGACAGCAGGTGGAGGCGCAGGTACACGTCGTGGGTGTCGACCGGCGCGGCGGCGAGGTCGTCGATCACCGTGACGACCGCGGCGCGGCGCACCGGCAGCCCCGAGCCCGGTCGCTCGACGCCGTCGGCGAGGGCGGCGAGCAGGTCGTCGCCCGCCTCGGCGGCGGCCTTCCGCAGCGCCGCGGTGTCGACGACGGTGGTGGCGGTGGCGGAGGCGTCGACCCCCGCCGCCGCGATCGTGGCGTCGGCCGGTCCGGCCTCGTCGTCGACGGCGAGCACCGGGTACCAGGTGTCGAGCACCTTGGTGCCGTCGCCCTTGGTCGACCAGGTGGCGATGCCGACGGCACGGGCTCGGCGGGGCGGGGTGTCGGTCACGGCGTCTCCTGAGGGGGCGGGCCCGCCGAGGTTAGAGGGCGCGGTTCGGCGGGGGTCCTAGCGTGCAGGACGTGACCGACCTGCTGGCCCTCACCGCCGAGCTGATCGACCGGCCGTCGCCGTCGTTCGAGGAGGCGCCCTTCACCGACTGGATCGAGGCCGAGCTGCGCGCGGTCGCCGGGCTCGACGTGACCCGCGTGGGCGACAACGTCGTGGCCCGCACCGACCTGGGGCGCGCCCACCGGGTCGTGTTGGCGGGCCACACCGACACCGTGCCCGCCAACGGCAACGAGCGGGCACGGGTCGAGAGCGACGTGTTGTGGGGCCTCGGCGCGTCGGACATGAAGAGCGGGCTGGCCGTCATGCTCGACCTGGCCCGGACGATGTCGGAGCCGACGGTCGACGTGACCTGGGTGTTCTACGCCCGGGAGGAGGTCGCCGCGGTCCACAGCGGACTCGGGGAACTGATCGAGGTCCGGCCCGACCTGGTCGAGGGCGACCTGGCGATCCTGGGGGAACCGACCGGTGCGGTCGTCGAGGCCGGCTGCCAGGGCACGATGCGGCTGCGGGTCGACCTCGTCGGCGCCCGGGCCCACACCGCCCGCCCCTGGATGGGACGCAACGCGATCCACCGCCTGGCGCCGCTCCTCGACGCGGTGGCGTCGGTGCCCGAGCGGCGGCCGGTGCTCGCCGGCTGCGAGTACCGCGAGGCGCTCCAGGCCGTCGCCGTCGAGGGCGGGGTGGCGGCCAACGTCGTGCCCGACGCCGTGAGCGTGACGCTGAACCATCGGTTCGCGCCCGACCGCAGCGAGGCCGAGGCCGAGGCGCACGTGCGCGCCGTGCTGGCGCCCCACCTGGACGAGGGCGACGCCATCGAGGTCGTCGACGTGGCCCCGGCGGCGCCGCCCGCCGTCGACCACCCGCTGCTCGCCGGCCTCGTCGCCCGCCGGGGGCTGGAGGTGCGCTCGAAGCTGGGCTGGACCGACGTCGCCCGCTTCGCCGCGCTCGGCGTGCCCGCCGCCAACCTCGGGCCCGGCGATCCGACGCTGGCCCACACCGCGGACGAACGGGTCGACCGGGCCGCGCTCGACCGCTGCCACGCCGTGCTCGTCGACCTGCTCACGACCTGAACGGGGCCCGATCGTCAGGCCGAGACGGCGGCGGCGACGTCCAGCAGCCCCGCCCCGAAGCTGCCGTCGGGCCCCGCCACGCCGAGGTCGACCGCGGTGTCGAGCAGTCGCTCGACGATCGCCGGCGCGTCGAGGCCCAGGGCGACGAGGAGGGCGGCGGCCCCGCTGACGTGGGGCGCGGCCATCGACGTGCCGGCCAGGCACCCCGACGCGTCGTTCTCGCCGGCGGGGGCGGGCAGGGCGGCCGGGACGGCGTCGTCGCCCGAGCACCCGTCGGGGGTGTCGGCGCGGCGCTCCCCACCGGGCGCGGCCAGCGCCCAGGTCGCCCCGCCGGTGCCGCTGGAGTAGGGCGCCGGCTGGCGGTCGGCGTCGACCGCCGTGACCGTGATGGCCGGGGCCGCCTCCAGTCCGGCACCGACGCCGCGGGTCGGCCCGGCGGCCACCACGACCACCCCGGCGTCCCAGGCCTCGTCGACGGCCGCGATCAGATCGTCGTCGCCGACCGTCTCCGAGGCCGACACCGACAGGTTGACCACGTCGGCGCCGGCCCCGACCGCCCACCGCACGCCGGCGGCGACGTCGGCGGTCGAACCGGTCGACCCGCAGGGTCGGCGGGCACAGCGCTCGGCGACCAGGGCCCGGACCGAGATCAGGCCGGCGTCGGGCGCCACACCGGCGGCGGCCCGGGCGTTGTCGGCCGCTCCGAGGGCGATGGCGGCGACGTGGGTGCCGTGGCCGTCGGGGTCGCGGTCGCCGCCGGGGCCGCAGCGGTCGGGGTCGCCGCCGGCGCCGACGCAGTCGATCGTGGCCTCGACCCGGCCGGCGAAGTCGGGGTGCCGGGTGTCGACACCGCCGTCGACGACGGCTATCACCGCGCCCTCGCCCCGCGTCACGTCCCACGCCTCCGGCACGCCGACGAGGGCGAGGTTCCACTGCTCCTCGTGGCGGCGCCGGACGTCGGGTCCCCGGTCGTCGTCGCGCAGCGCGCCGACGGCACCGAGGGTCACGAGGGCGACGAAGACCCCGGCACCCAGGGCGATTCCGATGCGGCGAGCCCTCGACACAGGGCCACAGTGTGGCGGAACGGGTGCGGGTGCCCGGTCAGAGGCGACGCAGGACGCTGACGACCCGGCCGTAGATCGAGACGTCGTCGGGGTCGAACTCCATGTCGGCGAGGCGCTCGTTGGCGGGGCGCAGCACGACCTTGCCGCCCTTGCGGAGGAACGTCTTCACGGTGGCCTCCTCGCCGGGGATGCCGGCGATCACGATGTCGCCCCGGTCCGCCGTATCCTGCGAACGGGCGACGACGTAGTCGCCGTCGAGGATGCCGGCGTCGATCATCGATTCGCCCCGCACCTTGAGCATGAACAGGTCGCCCTCGCCGACCAGGTCGGCCGGCAGGGGCATCGACTCCGTGATGTTCTCGGCGGCGAGGACGTCGGTGCCCGCCGCGACGTCGCCGACCATGGGCACGTGGCGGACGGGGCGGCGCTCGACCGGGGTGCCGGACATGGCGTCGTAGCGGACCTCGATGGCCCGGGGCTTGCTCGGGTCGCGGCGGAGGAACCCCTTGGCCTGCAGGGACGCGAGGTGGTTGTGGACGGTCGACGGCGACGTGAGGCCGACGGCCTCCCCGATCTCGCGGACCGACGGCGGGTAGCCGCGGTCGCGCATGGAGTCCTCGATGCACTCGAGGATCTGGCGCTGGCGGGCGGTCAGGGGGGTGGCGGCCATGGCGGGCCTCGCTTCCTGCGACGGGTCGAACTGGTGTACGGAACCTACACCGGTGGCGGGCGCGAGGGCAAACACCTGTTCCGGGCGACCCCGTGGGCACGGGTGTTCGATCCCGGCGTTGACGGCGTACACCCGTTCGTGCCAGGGTGGTGCGAACAGGCGTACGACCCAGCCGTCGGGCCTCACTGTCACACCCCCTTGGGAGGATGCCTCCATGGCCGCAGTCATCAGCCCCCAGCCCACCCCGCCGAGCCCGGTCCCGTCGGTCCGGCCCTCGCACCGCTCCGCCGGCGGCACCGGTCGCCCGCACCTCACCGTCATCCAGGGCGGGCTCCGGGCCGACCGGGTCACGATGGCCCGCGTCTACCGACGCCGGCGCCTCGCCGCCGCCGTGCTGGCCGCGGTGCTGCTGGTCGCCCTCGCCCTGGCCGCGGACGCGGGCCTCGACCGGCTGCGCTCGGCGGGGGCGTCCTCGTCGGCTCCGATCGAGGGCCCGACGGTCGTGGTCGAGGCCCGGTCGGGCGACACCGTGTGGTCGATCGCCCGCCGCGTCCGGCCCGACGGCGACGTGCGCCCGGTCGTGCAGGCGATCATCGCCGAGCGGGGCGGGGCCGAGCTCCAGGTCGGCGACGAGGTGCGGGTTCCGATCGGCTGATCCGGTGGCGGTGGCCGACCTCCGGCCCTCGGCCGGTAGGTTCGCGCCGTGCGCTGCCCACGGTGCTCGTCCCTGGAGGACAAGGTCGTCGACTCGCGCGCGTCCGACGACGGCACCGCGATCCGCCGGCGGCGGCACTGCCTCGCCTGCGAGCACCGCTTCACCACCTTCGAGCGCATCGAGGGGTCCGCGCTCGTCGTGCTGAAGAGCGACGGGCGCCGTGAGCCCTTCGACCGGGAGAAGGTCGTGGCGGGCGTGGTCGCGGCGGCGAAGAACCGTCCGATCACCCTGGAGCAGGTCGAGGATCTCGTCACCGCGGTCGAGCTGGCGCTGCGGGCGCTGGGCGCCGAGGTGGAGTCGTCCCGCGTCGGCGTCGCCGTGCTCGAACGGCTCCGGCACCTCGACGAGGTCGCCTACCTGCGCTTCGCCAGCGTCTACAAGGACTTCACCGACGTCGACGACTTCGCCGACGAGCTGCGCCGGCTCCGCAAGGACCCCGAGTCGTCGTACCCGCCGGGCTGAGTCGTCGGCGCGGCGGTCGGGCCGGTCAGCGGCGCCGCCGGACCCGCCAGAAGAGGACGCCGTCGTCCTCGAGCAGGGCGCGGGTGGTCCACGGCCGGTCGTCGCCGGGGCCGGGGCCGACCGCCACCCTCGGTCCGTCGCCGCCGACGAGGCGGGGGTCGAGGGTCACGTGGGCCTCGTCGACCAGGTCGGCCGCGAGGAAGGCCCCGGTCAGGCGGGGACCGCCCTCGAGCACGGCGGTTGCGACCCCTCGGTCCGCGAGCACGCGGAGCAGGCGCGCGAGGTCGATGCCGCCGGGACCCGTGGGCAGCTCGACGAGGTCCGCGCGCCCGGCGAGGGCGCGGCGGGCGTCGGAGGGGGCGTCGGCGCCGTGGACGATCAGCGGGCGGGGACCGGCCCCGTCGTCGTCGACGAGGAGCGGCAGGTCGGGCGGCACCGACAGCCGGGCCGACACGATCACCGCGGCGGGGTGCGGAGGCTGGCCCCGCCCGGCGCGCCCGGCCGCGAGGGCGGCGGCGGTGCGGACCGGGCGGTACCGCTCGATCGCGACGGTGGCGGCGCCGACGACCACCGCGTCGGCGAGGGCCCGGACGGCCGCGAACGCGGCCCGGTCGGCGGGGCCACCGAGCCCGCCCGACCGCCCGCCGACCGTTGCCGCCCCGTCGGCGGAGGACACGTCGAGGGCGATGACCCACGGCCGGTCGGTCGCGTCGCGGTCGTCGGCCAGCGCGTCGGCGAGGTCGACCGGGTCGACGGGGTGGGGGAGGAGCTGGCGCACGGACTCGGAGGCTACGGGCGGGCCCGGGTCAGCTCGCGCCCTGCTCCGCGTCGGGGTGGACCTCGGCCCGCACGGCGCGTAGCGCGTCGTTGAGCTGCTCGAGCTGCTCGGGGGCGAGGACGCCGGTGTACCAGCGCTCGATCGTCGCGACGTGGACGGGCAGGACCTCGGCGACCACCCCGCGGCCGGCGTCGGTCAGGACGGCGTAGGAGACGCGGCCGTCGGACTCGCAGGCGCGCCGCTCGACCAGCCCCCGCGCCTGGAGGCGGTCGACCAGGCGGGTGGCGCCGCTCGCCGACAGGCCCGCCTGGCGGGCGAGGTCGGCCATGCGCAGGCTGGCCCCCTCGGTGCGGCCGAGCCGGATCAGGACCTCGAACTCGGAGCCGGCGAGGCCGGCGGCGGCGAGGTCGGGGGCCAGCCTCCGCTCCATCGCGTTGGCGACCTCGAAGAGCAGGCCGACGGCGGTGAGGCGGGGGTCGTCGCGGCCGGTCGTCGTCTCGGTGGTGGGCTGGGTGGTGGGCATGGCGCCTCCCTGGTCGCGGGACCGATCCTAACAGGTACTTGCGCGCGCAACAATGATCCGGTATGGTTGCTTGCACATGCAACTAGTGCCCCAGGAGGCCGACATGAGCGAGACCGAGACCACCCCGCTGCCCGTCCGTGAGGTCGACGGCCTGACCGTGCCCCAGCCGGGCACCTACACCGTGGACGCGAGCCACTCGGAGCTCACCTTCTCCGTTCGCCACATGATGGTGTCGAAGGTCCGGGGCCGGTTCAACCAGGTCGCCGGCTCGATCCGCTTCGCCGAGGACCTCGTCGACTCGGTCGTCGAGGTCGACATCGACGTCGCCTCGATCGACACCAACGCCCCCGACCGCGACGCCCACCTGAAGAGCGCCGACTTCTTCGACGCCGAGCAGTACCCGTCGATCACGTTCCGCTCGACCGGCGTGCGCGACCTCAAGGGCGACTCCTTCACCCTGGAGGGCGACCTGACCGTCCGCGACGTCACCCGGCCGGTGAGCTTCACCGCCACCTACAACGGTGCCGGTCGGAACCCGTGGGGCCAGACCGTCGTCGGCTTCGAGGGCACCGTCGAGCTCGACCGCGAGGACTTCGGGCTCACGTGGAACCAGGCGCTCGAGACCGGCGGCGTGCTCGTCGGCAAGGTGGCCAAGATCGACATCGCCATCGAGGCCGCCGGCCCGGCCTGACCGGAGCCACCGACCGGTCCCGGTCCGACCGGGTTCCGAACGGCCCCGCCGGCGACGCCCGCGCCGGCGGGGCCGCCCCGTTTTCACAGGCCTGTGGATCGCCGGGCGGGAAATCCACCGCGATTTCCCCGCGAATCCACAGCGTGATCCCCTTCCGTTCCACAATCGGGGCTCCGTATGGTGCCCTCGTCGACGGGGCTGCGGTGCGGGGTCCTGGAATGAGGAGAGGGGTGTGGGCGCGTCCGGGAGGGCCCGGACGTGACTTTCTTGGCCGGTTCGCGAGGGTCTTCGGCGGGAGATTTCGCGAGCACGGCCTGACCTGGGACTTCGCGCCGCAGCTTCCGTTGACAGACCTGTAACTACCCTGGTGTAATTAGCGATCACGTCCACATCTTGTGGTCGGGGAGGGTCTGGATCCCCGTCGACCACAACCGGTTGTGGTCGTGGACGTGATCCCGGCAGGGTGGCCCCGATCGCGTCGAGCTGGGTCCCAGGCCCGGCGGAACCAACCCCAGTCACCGATCACCACGATCGCAGGAGACCCCCATGGCCCTCGCTCCCGAGCAGACCGGCATCGGCATCCGCCGGCACTTCACCCGGCCCGACGTGCATCCCTACGACGAGCTGACGTGGGAGCGGCGCGACGCCCGCATCACCAACTTCGCCGACGGCACGGTCGCCTTCGAGCAGCTCGGGGTCGAGTTCCCGACGACCTGGTCGGTCAACGCCACCAACATCGTCGCCCAGAAGTACTTCCGCGGCACGCTCGGCACGCCCGAGCGCGAGTCGTCGCTGCGGCAGGTGATCGACCGGGTCGCCGACACGATCACCACGTGGGGCGTCGAGGGCGGTTACTTCACCGACGCCGAGGAGGCCGAGGCCTTCCGGTCGGAGCTGAAGCACCTCCTCGTCACGCAGAAGGCGGCGTTCAACTCGCCGGTGTGGTTCAACATCGGCGTCGCCGGCGTCCCGCAGCAGGCCAGCGCCTGCTTCATCCTCTCGGTCGACGACCGCATGGACTCGATCCTCAACTGGTACCGGGAGGAGGGCACGATCTTCAAGGGCGGGTCCGGGGCCGGCGTCAACCTGTCGAAGATCCGCTCCTCGGTCGAGAAGCTCAAGGGCGGCGGCACCGCCTCGGGCCCGGTCAGCTTCATGCGCGGCGCCGACGCGTCCGCCGGCACGATCAAGAGCGGCGGCAAGACCCGCCGCGCCGCCAAGATGGTCATCCTCGACGCCGGCCACCCCGACGTCGAGGAGTTCATCTGGGTCAAGGCCCGCGAGGAGAAGAAGATCCGCGTCCTCGAGGAGGCCGGCTTCGACATGAGCCTCGACGGCAAGGACATGGCCTCGGTCCAGTACCAGAACGCCAACAACTCGGTGCGGGTCACCGACGAGTTCATGCAGGCGGTCGTCGACGACGCCGACTGGCAGCTCCGGGCGGTCACCAGCGGCGAGGTCGTCCGCACCGTGCGGGCCCGCGACCTGATGCGCCAGATCGCCACCGCCGCGTGGGAGTGCGCGGACCCGGGCATGCAGTTCGACACGACGATCAACCGCTGGCACACCGCCGCCAACACCGACCGCATCAACGGTTCGAACCCGTGCAGCGAGTACATGCACATCGACAACTCGGCCTGCAACCTGGCGTCGATCAACCTGCTGCACTTCCTGCGCGACGGCGCCTTCGACGTCGACGGCTTCCGCCAGGCGTGCGCGGTGATGTTCACCGGCCAGGAGATCCTCGTCGGCCGGGCCGACTACCCGACCGACCCGATCGCCGAGAACAGCCGCAAGTTCCGCCAGCTCGGCCTCGGCTACGCCAACCTCGGCGCCCTGCTGATGGCCACCGGCGCCCCGTACGACTCCGACCAGGGCCGGGCGTGGGCCGCCGCCATCACCGCGCTGATGACCGGCCACGCGTACGAGATCTCGGCCCGCACCGCGGCCCGGATGGGCCCCTTCGCCGGGTACCACGAGAACCGCGAGCCGATGCTGCGGGTGCTCGACATGCACCGCGCCGCGGCGGCCGACATCGACGAGGAGCTCGTGCCCGCCGAGCTGCTCGGCGCCGCCCAGCAGTCGTGGGACGAGGCGTGCGAGCTGGCCGCCGAGTTCGGGGTCCGCAACTCGCAGGCCTCGGTGCTGGCCCCCACCGGCACGATCGGCCTGATGATGGACTGCGACACCACCGGCATCGAGCCCGACCTCGGCCTGGTCAAGACGAAGAAGCTGGTCGGTGGCGGGACGATGTCGATCGTCAACCAGACCGTCCCGCGGGCGCTGCGGAACCTCGGCTACGACGAGGCCGCCATCGCCGAGATCGTCGCCTACATCGACGAGCACAAGACGATCGTCGGCGCCCCGAACCTCGCGCCCGAGCACCTGGCGGTGTTCGCCTGCTCGATGGGCGACAACACCATCCACTACCTCGGGCACGTGAAGATGATGGCGGCGGTCCAGCCGTTCATCTCCGGGGCCATCTCCAAGACGGTCAACATGCCGAACGAGGTGACCGTCGACGAGGTCGAGCAGCTCCACGTCGACGCCTGGCGCATGGGCGTGAAGGCCATCGCGATCTACCGCGACGGCTGCAAGGTCGCCCAGCCGCTCTCGATGACCAAGAAGGAGGGCGCGGCCGACGACGCCGAGTCCGCCGGACAGGTCGTCGAGCGGGTGGTCGAGCGCGTCGTCGAGAAGGTCGTCACCGTCAAGGAGCCGGTGCGCAAGAAGCTGCCCCGGTCCCGGCGCAGCCGCACCTTCGAGTTCCGCGTCGCCGACTGCAAGGGGTTCGTCAGCGTCGGCGAGTACGAGGACGGCCGGCCCGGCGAGATCTTCATCCGCATCTCGAAGCAGGGCTCGACCCTCGCCGGCATCATGGACGCCTTCGCGGTGTCGATCAGCTACGGCCTCCAGTACGGCGTGCCGCTGCGGGCCTACGTCGAGGCGTTCACCAACACCCGGTTCGAGCCGGCCGGCATGACCGACGATCCCGACATCCGGATCGCCTCGTCGCTGGTCGACTACATGTTCCGGCGCCTCGCCGTCGAGTACCTGTCCCACGAGGAGCGCATGGAGCTCGGCATCCTCACCGTCTCCGAGCGCACCCAGCCGACCCTGCCCGGCGTCGAGGAGACCGTCACCGAGACGGCCCAGGGCTCCGACATCCCGGCCGACCCGAAGTCGGTGCCGTCGGCGTCGGAGCTGGCTCGCGAGCTGGCCGACGCCGACCCCGACGGCCCGGACGCCCCCCGGACCCCGCCGAGCCTGCTCGAGCGGGCCGGTGTCCTCGACGACACCCCGGCGCCGTCGGTGCCGCAGGTGCAGCCGGAGGTCCGGCACGCGGACGCCCCCTACTGCATGCAGTGCGGCGTCCAGATGATCCGGGCCGGCTCCTGCCACGCCTGCCCCGACTGCGGCTCCACCAGCGGCTGCAGCTAGATCCCACCGGTTCCATCCCGGCCCCCCGGCGACCCCGGTCCACCCCCGCGGTGGGCCGGGGTCGTCCGCGCCCGGGACCGCCGGACGACAGAATCGGGGTCCCATGACGATCCCCGCGGAGACGCCCGGCGCGGCCGGCCCCGAGGTCGGCGCGCCCGCGTGGGGCGAGCGACTCGTCGTGATCCTCGCGGTGGTCGTGAGCGGGCTGGCGTTCCTCGCGGCGGTGTCACCGTGGGCGACCGAACCGCCCGGCTACTCGCTCGACGGGTTCAACGTCGCGGTCTGGGGCGAGGGGGCCCGGGCCGCGGTCGACGATCCGGTCGCCAGCCGGCTCGGAGGCCGGCGCCTCACCGGCGACCGGTACGCGGATCACCCGCCCCTCACCGTGTGGGCGACGGCGGTGGCGACGGGGGTCGGCGGCGACCGTCCGCTCGTCGTCCGCAGCCCCGCGCTGGTGGCCGGGCTGCTGTCGCTCGCGGTGCTGGCCCTCATCCTCCGCGACCTGGAGCTCGACGTGATCGCGGTGGTGGGCGGGGTCGTGCTGAGCGCGACCAGCGGGATGTTCCTGGCGTACGGGGCGATGCTGGACACGCCGATGGTCTCGCTGCCCGTGGGCCTCGCCGCGGTCCGGGTCGGGCTGCGGGCGCGGCAGGGCCGACCGCCCCGTCCGGGGGTGGCGGTCGCGGTCGGTGTGCTGGCCGGCCTGGCCGGCTGGCAGGCGGCGCTGACGGTGGGGCTGGTGGTGTTCGCCGTCGTGCGGCGCGCCCGGCGGGCGGCGGCGGCGCTCGCGTCCGGCCTGATCGCGGGCCTGGCCGCGACGGCAGGGTGGATCGCCTGGGTCCTCGGCGACCTGGGGCCGCTGTGGCGCCAGGCCGCCGTCCGGGCCGGTTCCGGCGGGGGCGAGGCCCCCTGGATCGCCACCCAGCCGCCGTACCTCCGAGACCTGTACGGATGGGGGCTCCTCGCCGCCGTGGTCATCGGGGTCCTGCTCGCCGGGTTCCGTCCCCGGCGGCCGGGCGGGGCCTCGGGGGAGCGGTACGTGGTCGCCGTGCTCCTCGTCACGATCGCCGGCTACGCCGTGCTGTTCCGCAACGGCGCCGCCGTGCACGACTACTGGACCTACTGGGGGGTCGCCCTGGTCGGGGTGGCCACCGCCGTGCTCATCGACCGGGCGGCGTCGGTGGTGCGCGACCAGCCCCGTGACGTGGCGATCGCGACCCGCGCCGGGATCGGGATGGTCGTCGTGGGCGCGGCGGTCGCATCCTGGGCGCAGCCGTCGGTCGCGGAGCAGCGGATACGCGACGGTCTCGACCTCCGGGCCGCGGTCGCCCACCTCCCGGTGGCCGACTCCCCGGAGGCGGAGGTCGTCGCCGTGTACCCGACCCGGGAACGGGTGCCCTGGGTCGAGTACGCGGTGAGGGGCCGGGCGGTGAGCGTCTGGTCGAGGGAGGGTCTGGCCGAGCTGCCTCCCTCGCTGCCCGTGCTCGTGATCCTCTCCGGGGAGCCGTCGCCGGCCCTCCGGGACCGGGCGGACGTCGTGACCGAACGCTTCGCGGTGCTGCCGGCGGGCGACCTCGTCGAGCACCTGGGCGGGTAGGTGGCCGCCGACCTCGACGCGCGACGGGAGGCCCGGCCGTGGTGGTGCGTCGCGGCGCCGGGCCTCCTCGTCGGCGCGGTGAGCGCCCTGATCGGTCTGGACCGCCGCCCGCTGTGGCTCGACGAGGCCTTCAGCCTCGGCGCCGTCCACCAGTTGCGCCCGGCGCTCCGCTCCACCGGCGGCACGATGGCGCTCTACTACCTGCTGCTCCGGGGCTGGCTCGTGGTCGGCGAGTCGGTCTGGTGGATGCGCGCCCTGTCGGTGGCCCTCGCTCTGATCGCGCTGGCGGTCACGGTGCTGGTCGCCCGGCGGGTGGTCGGCGACGGTGGCGCGGCCGTCGTCGGCGTGGTCGTGGGGCTGTCGCCGATGTGGGTCGCCTACGCCCAGGAGGCACGCTCCTACGCCCTGGTGATGGGCCTGGTGTCGACGTCGTGGTTGGCGGTCGTACGCGGCATCGACGACGCCGCACCGGTCGCCGCGCGCCGACGCTGGTGGCGGGTGCACCTCGTGTGCGCGCTGGTGCTCCCGGCGGCGCACGGCCTCGCCGTTCTCCAGCTCGTCGCCCAGGTCCCCGTCGTCGCCGCGGCCCGACCCGACCGGGCGACCGCCGTGCGCGCCGGGCGCAGCCTGCTGGCCGTCGCCGCGTCGACCGTCGCCCTCCTCGCGGTGGGGGCCGACGAGGTGGGCGCGTGGGCGCCGCCGGCGTCGGTGGCCGCCGCCCGGCAGGTCGCCGGCCGCTTCACCTCGACGCGGCCAGCGCTGGCGGTCGCGCTCGGCCTGGTGGTCGTGATCGGGATCGTCGCCTCGGCCCGACGGGCGTCGATCCTCCCGGCCGGTCCGGAGCGGGCGCGGACGCTGGTCCCGGCGGCGTGGGGCGTGCTCCCGCTGATCCTGCTGATGCTCCTCTCGACCGTCCGGCCGTCGATGATCGCCCGCTACGCCGTCGGCGCTGCGCCCGGCCTGGCGCTGCTGCTCGTCGTGGCGATCGACGCCGTCGCGCGCGATCGGCGCGCGGTCCGGGTGGCGCTCGTCGCCGCCCTGGTGCCGGCACTGGTGGTCGGCCGGATCGACCGCCACGAGGCGCGGGTCGCGGACTGGCGGATGGCGGCCGCCGTCGTCGCCGAGCACGCCGAACCGGGCGACACGCTGTTGCTCGCGCGCGACACGACGACCCGGCCCCCGTTCGAGGCGGCCTGGCGGGAGGTCGACGCGGAGCCGGTCGCCCTCGTCGCGCCCGATCGCCCGTTGGGGGCGGTCCTGCGCATCGAGCCACGGGAGATCCCGAACGACGAGCGGTGGAGGGCCGCGCGGGGGGCCGATCGCCTGTGGATCGTGGGCAGCGTGAGGGACCGCGAGCTCGACCGGCTGCCGCACGTCACCGAGGGCTGGGGGCCGCTACCGGCGACCCACCGGGAGGTCGGTCGGTGGATCGACGACGCCGGTGACGTCACGGTCGTGCTGCTCGAACCGGTCGCCGGTCCCCGCGGGTGACGAGGCCGACCTCGACCGTGAGCCACACCGCGGCGGCGACCAGCAGAGCGGCGAGGCCGAACACCACCGGATCGGGCCATCCGCTCCACGCGGCGAGGGCCCGGACCTGTCCGCCGGGGCCGACGCCGGGCCCGCCCCACCAGCCCGGGACGGCGCGACGCAGGGCTTCGCCCTGGAGCAGGGCCGCGAAGCCGAGCACGACCCACGGTGCCCGGCGCGGCGCGAGGCGCACCACGCCGATCGCGGCGAGGACGGCGACGCCGACGAGGCCGGCGAACAGGTACCGGCCCTGGATGAACGGATGCGTGCCGGTGCGCACGTGGAGGTCCCAGGCGCGGATCAGCACCATCGCGCCGAGCAGCCCGACCGGGGCGAGCAGGGTCGCGCGTTGGCGCACCGAGGCCGGTGTCGTGCGGGTCGACGGTAGGAGGGCGACCACGGCGACCGCGGCGACGGCGACCGTCGCGATCAGCGCGAGCCACCAGGGGAAGCGGATCGTGTACCAGCCGAACGCGCCCCAGAAGCGTCGGTTCAGGTCCCCGGCGAAGCGGCCGAGGAAGTCGACGACCGACGGGTCGAAGCCCGGCGGTCGGTCGGCGGTGGTCAGCCGGGCGTCCTCGGTGGTCGGGGTGAACCGACCGTGCCGGAGCCGGTTGCCGACGTACCACCACCCGGAGACGAGCAGGGTGAGCGCCCCGACGATCGCCGTCGCCGCCACCGCGCCGACCGTCCGCGGGCGATCGGCGTCCTCGTAGGTCGCGGTGTCGTCGTTCGTCGCGGTGTCCTCGCTCGTCGGGGCGCGCGCACCCACCGCGTAGGCGATCGCCGCCGCGACGGGGAAGGCGAGGCCGAAGGCCTTGGTGAGGGCGGCCAGCCCGCACGTCAGGCCGACGAGCAGGGCCGTCCGCAGGGACCGGTCGCCGCGGGCCACGCCGGCCAGCAGGGCGACGAGGACCCCGCCCAGCAGGGTGAGGAGGTTGTCGTTGTTCAGGGTCGAGCCGATGTGGGTCAGCATCGGCACGCCCGCCACCGCGATGGCGGCGGTGAGCGGGCCGGGCTCGCGGAGCCCCATCCGTCGCGCCGCGCACCAGGCGAGCCACGGCAGCGGCGTGACGAGGGCGACGTTCACCAGGCGCAGCAGCGCCAGCTCCCGGGCGAGGGACCACGAGTCGCCCGTCAGGGCCCGTTCGACCCTCAGCACCGTCGCCATCGCCTGGTAGTAGAGCGGAGGGTGCTGGGGCATCTGGTTGACGACCGACTCCGGGTCGGCGCCGTCGCCGTCGTCCCACGCCGGCCGGTCGGCCTCCAGGGGCGCCTCCGCTCGCGGGTGCCGACGGTAGGAGGTCGGCGTGGCCACCTCCCCGGAACGGGGGCAGGCTCGCGTGGCCGCCGCGTGCTCGCGGCATAGGCGGTACACGGACCGCTGGCTGTTCAGCCCGTCGTAGTCCGGGTAGGCGCCGCCGTCGGCGAGGTGGAGCACCAGGGCGAGGTGGGCCGGCTCGTCGGGCGCCTCGGCCAGCGGTGCGACGACCGACCAGGTCGCGGCGAGGCAGGCGAAGAGGGCGACCGTGGCGACCACGGCCCGCGGGACGCCGATCGACCTCGGCGCGGCCTCCGGGCCGTCGGGCACGACCGCGGAACCTACCGCACGCCCGTCGCGGCGGGCCCGGACCGTTGCGCCCTCAGGCCTCGGGGTCCGGGGTCCAGGTGAAGCGGGGATCGCGGCGCTCGGCGAAGGCGACGAGGCCCTCGACGGTGTCGGGGCTGGAGGCGACGATCTGCTGCCAGCGTCCGTCGATCTCCGGGTCGAGACCGCCGCGGGTCGCCGCGTCGACGATCTCCTTGCTCGCGACCTGGGTGAGCAGCGAGCGACGGGTGGTAATCAGGGTGGCCAGCTCCCCGGCGCGGTCCGCCAGCGCGTCGGGCGCGTGGACCTCGTCGACCAGGCCGATGCGCTCGGCCCGCGCCGCGTCGATCAGCTCGGCGGTGAACAGCAGGTGCTTGGCGGCGGACGGGCCGACCAGGCCGACCAGGCGGGCGGTGGCGCTGGCGGGGTAGACGATCCCGAGCCGGGCGGGGGTGACACCGAAGCGGGCCGTCGTGTCGGCGAGGCGCAGGTCACAGGCGACGGCCAGCTCGGTGCCGCCGCCGACGCACGCCCCGCGGATCACCGCGATCGTCGGCTTCGGGAACGACGCCAGCGCCTCGTCGGCGGCGACGTTGGCGGCGCGGTAGTCGGCCGGGTCGACCTCGGCCAGGCCGCCGATGTCGGCGCCCGCGCAGAAGTGGTCGCCGGTGCCGCGGACCAGCAGCAGGCGGACGGCCGCGTCACCCGCCAGGTCGTCGCACACCGCCGCGATGGCCCGCCACATGGCGTAGGTGACGGCGTTGCGCTTCTCGGGTCGGTCGAGCCACAGCGTGGCCATCCCGTCGGCGACGTCGACGCGCAGGCCGTCGGGGAGCGGCCCGGTCATCGGACGATGCCCGCCTCGGCCAGCACCTCGTCGGTGTGCTCGCCGAGCCGCGGTGGGCGGGACCGGATGCCGGTGTGGCTGCGGGTCATCTTGATCGGCTGTCCGGCGAGGCTCACCGGACGGGAACCGTCGGGCTGCTCGACCTCGACGATCATCTCCCGGGCGGCGACGTGCGGGTCGGCGTACACCGCCGCCATGTCGTTGACCGGTCCGACCGGCACCCGGCCGCCCAGCCGTTCGACGATCTCGGCGGTCGTGTGCGCCTCGGTCCACGCCCGCAGCTCGACGTCGAGCTCGGGGCGGTTCAGCAGCCGGTGGATCGAGGTCGAGAACCGTTCGTCGTGGGCCAGCTCCGGGCGTCCGATCAGATCGCAGAGGTCGATGAACACGACGTCGGACGGCGAGCCGAGCGCGCAGTGGCCGTCGGCGGTCGGGTACACGTCGAACGGGGCGATCAGGGGGTGGCCGTTGCCGGTGGGGCCCGGGATCCAGCCCAGGTAGGAGTGCTGGTAGACGGCTCCCTCGCAGAGCGACAGCACGGCGTCGTACATGGCGACGTCGACGAACTGGCCCCGCCCCGAGGTGCGGGCCTCGATCACGGCGGCGAGCAGGCCGACGGTGGCGAGCGTGCCGCTGAAGATGTCGCCGACGCTCGGCCCGCACTTCATGACCGTGCCGTCGGCGCTCCCGGTGATCGACACCAGGCCGCCCATCGCCTGGGCGACGACGTCGTAGGCGGGCCACGCCGAGTACGGGCTCTCGCCGGTGCGGGGATCGCCGAACCCGCGGACCGCGGCGTAGACCAGCCGGGGGTTGACCTCGGCGAGGACCTCGTAGCCGACACCGAGGCGGTCCATCACCCCGGCCCGGCTGTTCTCGACGACGACGTCGGCGGTGGCGGCGAGGGCGAGGAACGTGTCCCGGTCGGCGTCGTCCTTCAGGTCGAGCACGATCGACCGCTTCCCGCGGTTGATGCTGGCGAAGTAGCCGCCGTAGGCCTGCTCGGTGTCCTCCCCGGTGAAGGGCCCCGGGAAGCGCGTCATGTCGCCCGTCGGCGGTTCGACCTTCACCACGTCGGCGCCGAGGTCGGCGAGCAGCATCGTGCAGTACGGGCCGGCGAGCGCCTGGGTCAGGTCGAGGACCCGGACCCCGGCGAGCGGACCCGGGGTCGGATCTTCGGTCAACTCGGTCTCCGATCGGGTGGGTCCGGCGATCGTACGGTGGACGACGCCGGGGCGTGGCAGCATGCGACCCAACGACCGTGAGGAAGGGGGAGGTCGTCGATGGGCGAGCGGTCGGAGGTGGCCATCGTCTTCTGCGACCTCGTCGACTCGACGGCGATCCTGTCGCGCCTCGGTGACGTGGCCAACGACGAGTTGCGCCGCGACCTGTTCGCCGCCCTCCGGGCCCCGGTCGCCGCGGCGGCCGGGGAGGAGGTCAAGACGCAGGGTGACGGGATGATGGCCGTGTTCCCCTCGGCCGACGACGCGGTGGCGGGAGCGGTCGAGATGCAGCTCGCGGTGGCCCGCCTCGACGCCCGCGACCGGGACCTGCGGCTCGCCCTGCGGGTCGGGGTCGGATGGGGGGAGGCCACGTCGGAGGAGAACGACTGGTTCGGCACGCCGGTCGTCGAGGCCGCCCGCCTCTGCGGGGCGGCGCGGGCCGGTCAGGTGCTGATCACCGACGCCACCCGGCGCGCCCTGGTCGACGCCGAGCGCGACGGCCTCGTCGACGTCGGGGCGATCGTGCTCAAGGGGCTTCCCGAGCCTCGCCGGACCTGGGCGGTGCCGTGGGCGAGGGAGTCGGAGTCGGGGCCGATCCCGGTCCCCCCGGCTCTCCAGGTGCCGATCGGCTCGACCCTGGTCGGCCGGGACGGGGAGCGGGTGCGGCTCCTGGCCGCATGGGATGCCGCGGACGCCGGTCGGCCCCGGGCGGTCGTCGTTCACGGCCCGGCGGGGGCGGGCGCCACCCGGCTGGCGGCGGAGCTGGCCGGCGAGGTCGGCGACGCCGTGGTCCTCTCGGGACGGGCGACCGCCGGCGGCGACGGGACCGAGGTGCTGGCCGAGGCGCTCCGCTGGTTCGTGACCGGGTCCGACCGCGACGATCTGCGGCGCCTCGTGGACGACCTCCGACCCGACCTCGATCGGGCCCTGCCGTCGATCGCGGCCCGGCTCGGACCGGCCCCGGTCGAGCCGGACCGTCCCGGCACCGACCGGGCGTCGGGGCACGGCCCCGCCGGGTCCGCCCTCGTCGACCTCTTCGACCGGATCAACGCCGAGCACCCGGTCCTGCTGGTCGTCGACGACGCCCACCTGCTGGGACCGGTCGGGGTCGAGGTCGTCGACGGCCTGATCGCGGGCCGGGCGCCGGACCGGCGGGTGGTGGTCGTGGCGGGCCGGACCGGCGGCGGGGCCGGTGGCGGGTTGGAGGAGCTGCGGGCGAGGTGGGCGGGTCGCGACGGGGTGGACGAGGTCGCCCTGGGACCGCTGGCCGACGACGCGGTGGCCGAGCTGCTGGGACTCGAGGTCGAGGGCACCGCGCTGGCCGAGGTGCGCGAGGCCACCGAGTCGCTCGCGGGTCGGGTCGTCGCCCTCCGGCGCCACCTCCCGACCGGACCGCTGACGCCGGCCGACGTGCGTAGGGCGGTGGCCGGCACCGCGCCGTACAAGGGCCTCGGTCTGTTCGGTCCCGAGGACCGCGGTCTGTTCCACGGACGCGATCGGCCGCGCGACCAGGTGCTGGAGCGCCTGGCGCACTCCCGCGTGGTGGTGCTGGTCGGCGCGTCGGGCAGCGGCAAGTCGTCGCTCGTGCGCGCCGGTGTGCTGCCCGCCCTCGCCGACGGCGCCCTGCCGGGTTCGGCGCGGTGGCCCCAGGCGACGATCGTGCCCGGTCGCGACCCGATCGGCGCGGTGGAGGAGGCGATCGACCGCATCGGCGCCGACGGGGTGCTGTTCGTCGACCAGCTCGAGGAGATCGCCACGCTCGGCCTCACCGGGTCGGTGCGGGCCGGCTTCGTGGGGGCCCTGACCCGGGCCGACGGGGGTCCCCACCGGGTGATCGCCACCCTGCGGGCCGACCTGGTCGGTGCGGTCGCGGCGATCCCGGGCGCCAGCGCATTGCTCGACCAGTCGACCCTGTTCCTGCCCCCGATGACCGAGGCCGAGATGCGCGCCGCCATCGAGCAGCCGGCGGCGGCGGTCGGGCTCCGCCTGGAGGCGGGGCTGGTCGATCTCGTGCTCGCCGACGTGGGAGGGCGCCACGCCGCCCTCCCGCTCGTGTCCCACGCCATGTACGAGACGTGGCAGCGCCGCCGGGGCAACGTCCTGACCGTCGCGGCCTACCGGGAGGCGGGCCGGGTCGAGGGCGCCGTCGCCCGCACGGCGGACGATGTCTACCGCCGCCGCCTCGACGCGGCCGCGCAGGGGGTGGCGCGGACGCTGCTGCTGGCGCTGGTCGAACCCGGCGAGGGCGCCGAGGACTCGCGGCGGGCGGTCCCCCGCCGCGACCTGGTCGCGTCGGCGGGGGACGCCGCGGACGGGGCGGGCGTGGCGGACCGGGTCATCGAGGCACTGGTGGCATCGAGGCTGCTCACCACCGACGCCGACGACGTCGAGCTGGCCCACGAGGCCCTGATCCGGGCCTGGCCCCGCCTCCGGGGATGGCTCGACGAGGATCGCGAGGCGATCGTCGTGCACCGCCGGCTGGGCCGCTCGGCGGTGGAGTGGGACCGCGGCGGGCGGAGCGAGGCTGACCTGTTCCGCGGCGGCCGCCTCGACACCGCCGTCGAGGTGGTCGAGGGCTCGGGCCGGGCCCTCGCCGAGACCGAGCAGGCCTTCCTCGACGCGTCGGTCGCGCTCCGCGAGCGGGAGGCGGACGCGGCGGCCGCCGCCGCCCGCCGCGATCGACGGACCAACCGGCGCCTGCGGGCCCTCCTCGCGGTCGGGGTGCTGGCGCTGCTCGTCGCGGCGGTGGCCGCGGTGGCGGCGGTCCGCCAGCGCGACACCGCCCAGGCCCTCGCCGACGCCGCCGACGCGAGGGCGGCCGCGCTCCGCATCGGGGCGGTGGCATCGGAGGATCCCGGCCTCGCGCCGCTGGTCGCCGCCGAGGCCCATGCCCTGGCTTCCGGGCCCGAGACCACCGCCGGCCTTCTCGCGGCGCTCGTCACCGACGGGCGCTGGGTCTCCTCGGTCGACCTCGGCGGAGACGGGATCGTGGCCTTCGCCCCCGAGACCGCCGAGGTGGTGGTGGTGACGTCGGGTGCGATCGAGCGGCGCCCGGTCACGGGCGGGTCGCCGACCCGGGTCGAGCTCATGCCGGGGCTCGGCACGCCCGTGGGAACGTCGCCCGACGGCACGGCGGTCGTGGTTCAGCGGGCCTCGGGCGAGCCGACCGGAGACGGGGTCGTGCACCTCGGCATCCCGACGACGCTCACGGTCCTGGACCTCGACGGAGAGATCGCCTGGTCGGCGACCCTGCCCGACAGCGAACGCCTCCTGCCCGGGGACACCGGCCAGGTGGAGGTGGCGGTGTCCGACGGTGGCGAGCACCTCGTGACCGTCGCCGAGGACGGGATCGTCGTGCGTTCCCTCAGCGAGCTCGGCCGGATGATCCCGGTACCGGCCGGCGACCACGTGGCGGCGATGACGATCAGCCGCGACGGCACGCGGGTGGCGGTCGCCGTCGCCGCGGAGCCGGACGCGACCGGGACCGACGCCGGCGGGCCCGTCGTGGCGCCGACGGGTGCCTCGACCGTCGCCGTGATCGACGTCGCGACCGGCGATCCGATCTCGACCGTCGAGTCGCCCTCGCCGGTGGTCGGGCTCGACCTCTCGCCGGACGGTGACCGACTGGCCATCTCGGTGACGCCGTCGTTCGGGTCCGCGATCTCCTACGGCGTGGACGACCTGCCCCAGGTGAGCACGCCGACCGTGTACGTCGCGGCGGTCGACCGCCTCGAACGGCCCGATCGCGCGGTCGCCGGCCGGTCGCGAGGCTGGGTCGGCGGCGACGTCGCGATCGTGGACGCCGGTTGGGTCCTGGTCGTCCCCGGTGAGCGGGAGGATCGCGGCGACATGCCCTACCGCGCCGGCACGGACGGGACGGCCGACGTCGTGGGCGACGGGCGTTGGCTCGTCACCGACTCGACCGGCGCGACCGGACGCCACCTGGAGATCCACGACCGTCGCCGGGCGCGGGGCCTCCTGTCCGAACCGGTCGGACCGGCCGACACGTCCCGCATCGTCCGGGCGGGGCGATGGATCGTCGCCCAGGTGGCCGGACCGGTGATCCCCGTCGGGGCCGGCCCGAGGGTGGTGGTGCTCGATGCCGACACCGGGGTCCTACGGGCCGACACGAGCGGGGTGCTGGGTGGGGCGGCCGCCGACCGCGCCCTGGTCGACGGCCGCCTGGTGACGCTGCCCGACCTCGAGCCGGTGGGCGCCGCGGAGGGGAGCGACGCCCTGATGCGCGGCGAGCTGGCTCCGGACGGGGCCGGCGTGGCCGTGGTCGTCGGCTCCTCGCTGGTCGTCCGCGACGCCCTGACCGGAGCGGACCGCACCGGCGGGGTGACGCTGCCGGGCAGCCAGGACGGGGCGGGGGAGGCGGAGGCGACGATCCGGTTCGACGCGGACGGCGGCCGCGCCGTCGTCCGGACCACGACCGGCGATGTGTGGGTGGTCGACCTCGCGACCGAGGAGGTCGTCACCACCGCCAGCGGCGTGACCGCGGCCGCGCTCGATCCGACCGGGACCGTGCTGGTCCTCGGATCGCGCACGGGCGAGGCCTCGGTGCGCGACGTCGACGGCGACGGCGCGGGCTCCGCGCTGAGCGCGGCCGGCGAGATGATCGAGGGGATCGACCTGGCGATCGGACCTTCGGGGGACCTGCTGGCCGCGGTCAGCACGGGCGCGACGACGACGCTGCACGACCTCGGGCCGGCCCGCTCGGTCGTCACGCTGCCGACGCCCGTCAGCGCCCTCACGGTCGGAGGCGACCGGCTGCTGCTCGGCACGCCGGTGGGGCTCGTCTCGCTGTCGTTCGACGTCGACGCGTGGGCGGAGGAGGCGTGCCGACGGACCGGGCGCACCCTCACGCCCGCCGAATCGGAACGCTTCTTCCCCGGCCGTGCCCCCCGGCGGGCGTGTGGGGACACCGGGTGACGACGCCGCGTCCCGGCAGCGGCGCCCGGCCCGTGGCAGCCTGACCGAACCCCGCCAGGAGGACGCCCGTGAGCACGATCCCCACCGTCACCGGCGAGGTCGACGTCGCCGACCTCGGTCGCACCTACATGCACGAGCACGTCTTCGTGCTCACCGCCGACGTCCAGCAGAACTACCCCGACGA
>JAAYBP010000453.1 GCA_012730075.1 Acidimicrobiales bacterium
GAAATCTCGGCTGCTGCGGGTGGATCAGAGGACGATGTCGTTCTCGATCCACTTGCCGAGGGTGGGACGACGCCAGGCGGCGAACCCGTCGAGGACCTCGGGCGTGGTCGCGCCGACCACGACTGCCGCCCGCATCTCCTCCGCGAGGAAGCCGTCGGCGACCGCCCGGTCGAGCAGGGCGACCGCCGGCTGCCAGAACCCGGCGGTGTCGACCAGGCCGATCGGCTTGTCGTGGAGGCCGAGCTGGGTCCAGGTGATGGCCTCGAAGATCTCCTCGAACGTGCCGACACCGCCCGGCAGACCGAGGAACCCGTCGGACAGCTCGGCCATCCGGGCCTTGCGCTCGTGCATCGACCCGGTGACCTCCAGCGTCGTGACCTCGGGCTTGGCGATCTCCCTCCGGTTCAGGAAGTCGGGGATGACGCCGATCACCTCGCCCCCGCCGGCCAGCACCGCGTCGGCGACTCGGCCCATCAGTCCGACCGACCCGCCGCCGTAGACCAGCCCGATGCCCCGACGAGCCAGCTCGGCGCCGGTGGCCTCGGCCGCGGTCACGTAGGCCGGGTCGAGGCCCGGGTTCGATCCGCAGTACACGCACACCCGGTTCAGCTCCACCGCCCGATGCTGGCACGCACGACGGACGGCGTTACATCCGGGGTCAGACCCCGGATGTAACAACCGGGGCGGGTGCGTTACATCTGGGGTCTGACCCCAGGTGTAACAACGCGTGGGCGATGCTGGGGCGATGGCCCGGACCGCTTCGCCGCTCGATCGGGGGCTCCTCGGCGGCCTCGCCGGGTTCCGCCTGGCGGCCTGGGCGTGGATGGCGATCGTGCTGTGGTTCTCCCGCGACGAGCTCGACCACCCGCTGACCGCCGGGCTCCTCGTCGGGGCCGCCCTGGTCCTGAGCGCCGCGTTGGCGTGGGGGGCGCGCCAACGGCCGCTGGCGCTCCTGCATCCCGCGACCGTCGCGGTCGAGGTGGTCCTGGCCGCCGCCCTCAACGCCGCGGACGGATGGGTGTTCCGCGACGAGCACGACCAGTCGCTCGTCTCCGCCTGGCCGCTCGCCGGAGTGCTGGCGGCGGGCATCGCCGGGGGCCCGGTCGGCGGCGGCGCGGCGGGGCTGGCGATGGGGGCGGCCCGGGCCATCGGATCGCTCACCGGCGACGGGGGCACCGGCTGGCTGCCGCTGCTGTCGACCGCGTTCCTCTACACGCTGGCCGGGGTGGCGTCGGGGCTGGTGGTCGAGCGCCTGCGGCGGGCCGAGGACGAGATCTCCGCCGCCAAGGCCCGCGAGGAGGTGGCCCGCACGCTCCACGACGGGGTGCTCCAGACCCTCGCGGTCGTCCAGCGGCGGGCCCCCGACACCGACCTGGCCGACCTCGCCCGCACCCAGGAGCGCGAGCTGCGCCAGTTCCTGTTCGGCCTCGACCACTCGCCCGGTGACCTCCTGGCCGAGCTGCGACGGGCGGCCGCCCACGCCGAGGAACGCCACGGGCTGTCGGTGTCGGTGTCGGTCGTCGACGAACCGGGCCGCCTGACCCGCGAGGTCGTCGCCGCCGTCGCCGGGGCGGCCGGCGAGGCGCTCACCAACGCCGCCAAGCACGGAGGGTCGAGCCACGTGGTCGTGTTCGTCGACCCCGGGCCCGACGGCCTGCTGGTGTCGGTCAACGACGACGGCTCCGGCTTCGACCCGGCGGCCACGCCCGAGGGGGTCGGGCTGAGCCGGTCGATCAGGGGACGGCTGGAGGAGGTCGGCGGCACCGTCGAGGTGCGCTCGGCCCCCGGCGACGGCACCGAGGTCGCCCTCCGCGTCCC
>JAAYBP010000454.1 GCA_012730075.1 Acidimicrobiales bacterium
GAGCGCCCTGCGCACCGATCCGGTGTTCTCCGAGATGTACTTCCGTCGTCTGCGCACCCTCGTCGACGACCTGCTCGCCGGGGGTCGGCTGGAAGCGAGGGCCGACGCCCTCGCCCCGTGGATCGCCACCGACGTCGAGCAGGACCGGGTGCGCTACGGGCGGGTCCACACCGCCGCCCAGGGTCGCGCCGCGTTCGGCGCCTACCTCGACTTCCGGGAGCGGCTGCTGCTCGACCTCCACCGCGGTGAGTTCGAGGTCCCGGGGCCGCCGTCCCCCGGTCTGACCCTCGTGGTCAGCGAGATCGCCTATTCGGCCACCGGTGGGCCGGGCCACGACCTCGTGGAGCTGCACAACCCGTCGACCGAGGCGATCGACCTGTCGGGTTGGACGATCGAGGGGGCCGCGACCGGCGAGCTCCCCCCGGGAACGGTGCTGCCCGCCGGGGCGTTCCTCGTCGTCCCGGGCGACCAGGAGGCCAGCGCCGCGTCACGACCGTCGGGCACCCTCGTCGCGGGGAAGCTCGCCGCCGGTGTGGCCGACGGCGGCGGCGCCCTCGTGATCCGCGACGCCACCGGCTCGGTCCGGGGCGGCGCGACCTACGGCACCACCGCCCCCTGGCCGACGGCCCCCGCGACCGGCGCGGCCACGCTGGAGCTCGTCGACCCGACGAGCCCCGGCACCGGACCGTCGTCGTGGCGCGCGTCGGCGACCCCGACCGGCTCCCCCGGCGGATCGGGCAACCCCGCCGGGCCACCGCCCGCCCTCCGGCTGTCGGTGTCGGCGGCCGCGGACCAGGTCGAGGTCTCCCCCGGCGACGGGCGAGGCGTCGGCTTCTCGGTCGTGGTGGCCAACACCGGCACCACCTCCGTCGCGGGGATCTCCCTCGCCGCCACGGGCGGCGCGCGCTGCCCCGCCGTGGTGGGCAGCCTCGCCCCGGGCGCCTCGGCCCGGCTCCGCTGCCGGTCGACCGGCAGTGCGACGCGCGACCGCACCTTCACGTTCACCGCCTGGAGCGGATCGCTCGTCGGGCGGTCGAACCCGGTGCAGGTCCGCACGCTCGACCACGCCACGCAGTACCTCGAGCGCCACCTGCCGGGCGCGCCGACCTCCCCGGAGGCGACGGTGCGCGCCGGCGGGCGGATCGACCTGCGCTGGACCCGACCCGCCCCCTCGACCGTCGCCCCGCCCCGCTGGATCGTGATCACCGAGTGCGCGCCGGGACTCGCCGCGCCGACTGGGGGCACCCTGCGGGCACCCGGGTCTACGGCCCGCCTCGACCACCTCCCGCTCGACCGCCCGGTCCAGCTCGCGGTCGCCGTTCGCAACCGGAGCGGGACCGGTCCCACCACCGTCCCGACGCCGGAGCTCACGCCACGGTCGTCGGTGTCGTTCCCGTTCGCCGACGTGCCGACCCTCGTGGAGCGTCTGGTGGTCGACGCCGACGGCCGGCAGCCCGGACCGGTCGAGATCGGCCTCTGGGAGATGGTGATCGAGGACGGCGTGTCGCCGTCACAGCTCGTCGTCGACATCCTCGCCAAGCCGCGCTGGACGGTCGACGTCGCTCCGGTGGTGCGCCTCTACGCCGCCTACTTCGGTCGCCTGCCCGACCAGGCCGGCCTCGACTTCTGGGTGGCCGAGTACGGCCGGGGCGTCGGCCTGTCCGCCATCTCGACCGCCTTCGCCCACACGCCCGAGTTCCGGGCGCGGTACGGACCCCTCACCGACCTCCAGTTCGTGACCCAGCTCTACCGCAACGTGTTCGAGCGTGAGCCGGACCTCGCCGGCCGCCGGTACTGGGTCGACCGTCTGTCCACCGGGCTGACCCGGGGGCGGGTGGTCACCGCCTTCTCGGAGTCGTTCGAGGGGCAGGTGCGCCTCGCGCCCATGGTCCAGACGTCGCTGGTGTGGACGGCGATGACCGGCACCACGCCGACGATGGCCGACGCCCGGCCCGCGGTCGACTGGCTCGCCGGCGGCGGCTCGCTGCTGACCGTCGTCGAGGGGGTGCGCACCTCGGACCGCTACGCCGACCACGTCGGCTGACCGTCCGCCGGACCCGTCGCCGTACCCGACCGGGCGACAGACTCGGGCGGTGGAGGCCATCCGGATCGACGACCCCGACGACGAGCGGCTCGACGACTACCGGACGCTCACCGATCCCGAGCTGCGCAAGCGCTACGAGGGCGAGCGCGGCGTGTTCATCGTCGAGAGCCCGCTGGCGGTCGAGGCGCTCGCCGGCTCGCCTCACGCCGGTGCCACCCGGTCGGTCCTGGTGGGGGAACGTCGGCTCGCCCGGATGGCACCCGTCCTGGCCGCCCTGACCGACCTCGGAGCGACCCTCTACACGGCCCCGGCCGAGGTGCTGGAGGCGACCGCCGGGTTCGCCCTCCACCGCGGCGTGGTCGCCGCGGTCGACCGACCCGACCCCGTCTCGCCGATCGAGCTCACCTCCTCCGCGGGACTCGTGCTCGCGGTCGAGGGCGTCAACGACCACGAGAACCTGGGGGCGCTGTTCCGCAACGCCGCCGCCTTCGGCGTCGATGCCGTGCTCCTCGACCCGACGTGCGCCGACCCCTGGTACCGGCGCAGCGTGCGGGTGTCGATGGGTCACGTACTCGCGGTGCCCCACGCCCGTACCGGGCCCTGGCCCGACGGGCTGCTGGCCGCGACCGGCGACGCACGGGTGCTAGCCCTCGCCCCCGCCGGCAAGACCACGGTCGCCTCCTTGCGCCCCCGATCCGGACCGGTCGTGCTCGCGGTGGGCGCCGAGGGTCCGGGCCTGACCGACGCCGTGCTCGCCCATCCGGCGATCGAGACGGTGCGCATCCCGATGGCACGGGGCGTCGACTCGCTAAACGTCGCCACCGCGGCCGCGGTCGCCCTCTCCCACCTCACCGCGTCCCGCATCGGAGAAGGATGATTCCGCGACCGGGTCGGAGACGGGGCACCCGCCCCCAATAGCCTCGATCCCCGTGCCGACCGACGACTTCTCCGCCCTGCTCGCGCTCGAACCCCACGGCCCCGACACCTGGGTGGGGGCGGGTCCGACCTATCCGTGGGGTGGCCTCTACGGCGGCCAGATCGTCGCCCAGGCCCTCGCCGCCGCCACCCGCACCGTCGAGCCCTCGCACCGGGTGCACTCGCTGCACGCCTACTTCATCCGACGGGGCGACGCGTCGGAGCCGGTCCGCTACGAGGTGACCCGCACGCGGAACGGACGCTCGTTCACGACCCGCACCGTCGAGGCCCGCCAAGCGGTGGGCGCGATCCTCTCCCTGTCGGCGTCGTTCCAGGTCGACGAGGAGGCGCCGGAGGTGCAGACCGCCCGCCTCCCCGACGTCCCCGGTCCCGGCGATCGCGCCAGCGACTCGTGGAGCCCGTTCTACGAGCGGATCACCCTCGACCCCGACCCCGAGCGGGGTGTCGCCGCCGCGTGGATGAAGCTGGCGACGCCGCTGACCGGTGACCGCGACGACCCCGGAGCCCACGCCTCGGCCCTGGCGTACATGTCCGACGACGTGCCCACCGACGCCGCCCACGTGCTCGACCCGAGGGCCGTCGAGACGCCGCCGGACTCAGGGCTGGTGGCCTTCAGCCTCGACCACGCGGTCTGGTTCCACCGGCCGATGCGCGCCGACGAGTGGCACCTGCACGCCTTCCGCTGCCACGGTCTGATCTCGTCGCGTGGCCTGGCCGTCGGCCACATCTTCACCCGCGAGGGCGTGCACGTCGCGACCGTGACCCAGGAGGTCCTGCTGCGCGCCCGGCGTTGACCCGCCGCCGCGGCCGCGCCGGCTCCGGGGGTGTCGGCTCCGGGATCGGTCAGCCGATGGCACGGTCGTCCCGGCGGGCTGCCGCCGGCGGCTGGCGGTCTCCGGCGGCTGGTCTCCGGCGGCTGGTCTCCGCCGGAGGAGGCGTCAGGTCGACGTGCTGCTGCCGATGATCGCGAACCCGAAGATGAGGGCGTAGAAGACGATCACGAGGATCAGGATGATCGTGGCGACCATCCCGCAGATGCGTCCCGCGGTGATGTTGCCCGCGTTCGAGTACAAGCCGGGCCGGGCATCGACCTCGGCTTTGGCCTTGTTGCCCATGACCCAGGCGAAGGGGCCGAGCAGGCCGCAGACCACGAGGCTCAGGATGCCGAGGACGAGGATCGTCGTCCCCTGCGGGTGCTCCTGCTGGACCGGGCCGTAGCCCTGCTGGGGGTAGCCGCCGTAGCCGGGAGGTGGGTAGGCCATGGCGGCACAGTAGACGGCCGCCGGTGTCGCGACGCGGTGGGTGGGCTACCCGAGCGGGCGGTCGGTCAGAGCCGCTCGATGATGGTGACGTTGGCCTGGCCGCCGCCCTCGCACATCGTCTGGAGGCCGTAGCGCCCGCCGGTGGCCTCGAGGTGGTTGAGCAGGGTCGTCATCAGGCGGGCACCGGTGGCCCCGAGCGGGTGCCCGAGCGCGATCGCCCCGCCGTTCGGGTTGACCTTCGCCATGTCCGGCTTCAGTTCCCGCTCCCACGCGAGAACGACCGACGCGAACGCCTCGTTGATCTCGACCGCGTCGATGTCGTCCATCGTCAGGCCGGTCCGTTCGAGGGCGTGGCGGGTGGCGGGGATCGGAGCGGTGAGCATCATGATCGGGTCGTCGCCGCGGACGCTCATGTGGTGGATGCGGGCCCGGGGGGTCAGGCCGTGGTCCTTCACCGCCTGCTCGCCGGCGATCAGCAACGCCGCCGACGCGTCGCTGATCTGGCTCGCGACCGCGGCGGTGACCCGGCCGCCCTCGACGAGGGTCGGCAGGCTGCGGATCTTCTCCCAGTTCGGCTCGCGGGGGCCCTCGTCGCGGGTGACCTCGCCGAAGGGTGCGATCTCGGCCTCGAAGCGGCCCTCGTCCGTCGCCCGGATCGCCCGGGTGTGGCTCTCGACCGCGAACTCCTCCATCTCGTCGCGGGTTATGTCCCACCGCTCGGCGATCATCTCCGCGCCGCGGAACTGGCTGACCTCGTCGGGGCCGTAGCGCTCGACCCAGCCCGGCGAGGTGGTGAACGGGTCCGGGAAGCCGAGGTCGGCGGCGAGGGTCATCGCCGAGGAGATCGGGATCTGCGACATCTGCTGCACGCCGCCCGCGACCACCAGGTCGTTCACGCCGGCCATCACCGCCTGGGCGGCGAAGTGGATCGCCTGCTGGGCCGAGCCGCACTGGCGGTCGACCGTCGTGCCGGGGACGTGCTCGGGGCCGCCGGCGACCAGCCAACAGGTCCGGGCGATGTCGCCGGCCTGCCCCCCGACGGAGTCGACGTTGCCGAACACGACGTCGTCGACCGCGCCCGGGTCGATGCCCGTGCGGTCGAGGAGGGCCCGGATCGACAGGGCGCCGAGGTCGGCCGGGTGCACGCCGCTCAGCCCGCCGCCCCGCTTCCCCACCGGGGTCCGGACGGCGTCGACGATGTAGGCCTCGGGCATGGCGCGCTCCTGTACGGCGGTCGGCGGCGGGCCTCCGACGCTACCTGACGCCCCGTCAGATCCCGAAGGCGACCGTCGCCGCTCCGGCCCGCTGGGCTCGACCCTCCCCCCGGCGCTTCCCCGGGGTCGGCCGCACCGGTTCTTGGCGCGCCAACGGCCACCGGTGACCGCTCACGCGCCAAGAACGGATCCGCCGGACACCGAGCCGGTTCTACGCGCGCCAGCGGCCACCGGACCCCACCCCGTTCTCCGCGCGCCAGCGGCCACCGGTGACCGCCCACGCGCCAAGAACCGCCACCACGCGGGCACACATCCGTTCTACGCGCGCCAGCGGCCACGGGTGACCGCCCACGCGCCAAGAACGGATGGGACCGATTCGGTGCGGAATCGGGAGTCGGCGGGCGGGACGGTGGGTACGACGGGGCGGCGACCGGTCATCAGCAGCCGGATCGGGGCCCGCGCAGCCCCCGGAAGTCGTCGCCGGGTTCGGACCCGGCCCGCCCCCGAGGAGCGCCCGTGGCCTCCGTCCCAGATCACCACCGACCCGACGCCGACCGGATCCGGAGCACCACCGTCGACCGTCCGCCGACGCTCCGTCCGGTCATCGGTCGGCCACCATCGGTCGCGCCCTCCCCCGATCCACCGGAAGGCTCCACGGCCGATGTCGCGACCGGGTCCGACGGCCAGACCGCGAACCACCCCGGTCGGAGCCCGCGACGCCCGGCCGGGAGGTCGACGCCGGACGACGGCACCGATCGGCGCATCGCTCCGGACGTCGCGGTCGGCGCGTTCGCCGCGGCCCAGCACGGGATCGTGACCCGGGGCCAGCTCACCTCGGCCGGGATCAGTCCCCGCACCATCCGGCGGCGCACCGATCGGGGCGAGCTGATCGCCGTCGGCGCGCGCACGTACCGGCTGGCGTCGGCGCCCGGCAGCGTCCGCTCGGTCGTGATGGCGGCCTGCCTCGATCGTGGCGCGTTCGCCTCGCATCGCACCGCGCTGTGGCTGCAGGGCATCGGGCCCGAACCGGAGCGCCTCGACGTCACCGTGCGGCACGGCGCATCCCGGCGATCGGCCGGGGCTGACCACCCGCGATTGCGGGTGCGGTCATCGACCAACCTGCCCGACGACGACGTGGTGACGGTCGACGGGATCCCGACGACCAGCCTCGCCCGCAGCCTGTTCGGCACCGCGGCCCAGGTCCCCCACGAGGTGTCGTTCGGGGACCTGGTCGACGTCGTCGCCCAGGCCCTCGAGTCGGGGAAGGCCACGATGCCCTGGTTGCGCTGGCTGCTGGAGGAGCGGCGCTGCCGGGGACGGAACGGGGTCCTCGCGTTCGAGGCGGCACTCGATGCCCGGGACCGGGTCGGCCCCACCGAGAGCTGGCTCGAACGGCATTTCGTCGACCTGGTCACCGACGCCGGACTCCCCCGCCCCGCCGTGCAGCGCCGCCTAACCCGATCGTCCGGGACGCCGGCCCGGGTCGACTTCCTCTACGAGGCGCACCGGCTCGTCGTCGAGGTGCTCGGCTACGCCTTCCACCGGACGCCCGAACAGCTCGCGGCCGACACGATGCGGGCGAACGAGCTGCAGGCGGAGGGCCACCGCGTGTTCCAGATCACGGCGCGCCACCTGAGCGACGAGCCGGCTCGCGTCGTCGCCCTCCTCGCCGCGATGGTCGCGCCCGCCGGCCACGCCTGATCCGTTCTCCGCGCGCCAGCGGCCACCCGTGACCGCCCACGCACCAAGAACCGCGACCGCCCAACGCTCCACCCGTTCCACGCGCGCCACCGGCCATCCGTGACCGCCCACGCGCCAAGAACGGATGGGTCCCGGAGGCGCGCCTGGACAATCGACCGGCTCGCCGGCGGGGCACCACGAGAGGCGGAGCGGCCGGTCGGACGGGCGGGCGGTCAGATCCCGAGGTGGGAGGCGACCCGGTCGCGGTGCCAAGCGGCGTCGCCCCAGGACCGGGCGAGGACCTCGGCCCGCTTCAGGTACAGGTGGAGGTCGTACTCGGTCGTGTAGCCGATGGCGCCGTGGCCCTGGAGGGCGATCCGGCCGGTGAGGCGGGCGGCGTCGGAGGCCAGCGCCTTGGCGACCGAGACGTCGCGGGCGGCGCTGGGCTGCCCGCAGGCGAGCGACCACGCCGCCCCGTACACCGCCGGCGCCGCGAACTCGAGGCGCAGGGCGGCACCGGCGAGGTGGTGCTTGACCGCCTGGAACGAGCCGATCGGGACGCCGAACTGCCGCCGCTCGACCACGTAGCCGACGGTGAGGTCGAGCATCCGCCGCCCGAGCCCGACGAGCTGGGCGGCGACGGCGAGCGCACCCCGGTCGAACGCGGCCGCCGCGTCACCGGGCCCACCGAGCTGGTCGGCCGACCGCCAGGCGCCCAGCGTGACGACGTGGCGTCCGGGATCGAGCACGTCGGCGAGGTCCCGCCGACCCTCCGGGCCGATCGTCACCCCGGCGTCCACCCGCGACGCCACCCACGTCCCGCCGAGACCCGCCGA
>JAAYBP010000010.1 GCA_012730075.1 Acidimicrobiales bacterium
ATGCGCTCGGCGTCGCGCCGGGCGCGCTCGTCGGCCTCCGTGCTCACCGCCCGTCGCCCTCGCCGTGCGGGTCGGCGGCCGCCGACGAGAGGGCGGCCTCGACGAGCTGGCGGTCGCGGCGGGTCGGGGCGTCGTCGACCTTCTCCCAGCGTCGGAACGCGAGGGCGAGGCCGCCGAAGGCGATCACCACCGCGGCCACCGGCACGATCCACACCAGGGCGGCGAACCCGGAGCGGGGCGGGTTGAGGAGGATGTCGTCGTACGGGCCGTCGGCGAGGCGGGCGAGGATGTCGGAGTCGGTGCGGCCGTCCTCGATGTCCTCGAGGATCTGGGCCCGGATCGCCCGGGCGGCGGGCGCGTCGCTGGTGGCGACCGACTGGCCGGCGCACTGGGGGCATCTCACCTGGGCGGCGAGGTCGTGCAGCCGCTGGTCGGTCGATCGGTCGGTGGGCGTTCGGCTCCCGACGGCCAGGGCGACCACCACGACGACCGCCAGCGCGATCCAGAGGGCGCGGCGGGTCACCGGGCCCGCTCCAGCACACCGTCGAGGATCTCCTGGGTGACGCCGCCCACCAGCTTCGCCACGACCACCCCGCTGGGGTCGACGACGTAGGTCTCGGGCACGCCGACCACCCCCCAGTCGGCGACGACGGTGCTCTCGGCGAACACGACCGGCCAGTCGCCGCCGCGCTCGGTGAAGAACCGCTGCACGCCCGCCTCGTCGTCCTCGAACACGATGCTCACGACGTTGGCGTCACCGGTCTCCGCGTGCGCCTCGTGGAAGGCGACGAGCTCCGGGTGCTCCTCGATGCACGGGCCGCACCAGGTGGCGAAGAAGTTCACGACCAGCCAGCGCCCGTCGTAGGTGGCCGAGTCGAACGGCCGCTCGCTGAGGGTCGTGCCCTGCACGCTCGGGGCGGGCCGGCCGAGCAGCGGGCTGTCGACGCTCCGACGGCTCGACGGCTCCCGGGTCGCGAGCAGCACCACGAACAGGAGGGCGACGATCGCGACCGGGACGACGACGAAGGCGGCGAAGCGCCCGCGCCGGGCCGACGAGGCGCCCGGGTCGGACCCGTCGTCGAGGACGTCGTCGCGATCGATTTCGTCGTCGAGAAGACCGTCGTCGAGGAGACCGTCGTCGAGGACGTCTGCGTCCGTCGCGGCCCGGCGGCGATCGGCGCTCACGGGGCCCCCACCGGTTCGAGGTCGGGATCGTCGTCGGACGCGCCGCCACCCGCGCCCCGGCCGCCGGGGTCGGGCCCATCGGGTCCGTCGCCACCGTCCGGATCGTCGTCGCCGGGGCGGAGGTCGTCGAGCCCGGGCGGCGAGGCGGAGGTCGGCTCGGTGCCCCGGCGCCGCTTGCCCGGGAAGGCGGACAGCACGGTGCCGACGACCATCAGGGCTCCCCCGGCCCACAGCCAGCCGACGAGGGGCTGCACGATGATGCGCAGCAGCACCTGCTGGTCGTCCGCGCTGCTGGGCCCCTCGATGAGCGCCAGGTAGACGGTGTCGCCGATGCCGTAGCGGACCGCCGGCTTGCCCAGCTCCTGGCTGGCGTTCGGGAAGCGCTGGAGTCGGGGCTCCATCCGGCGCCCGTCGACCTCCATCACCGCGGCGCGGATGAAGCGGGTCGGGTCGGCGTCGCTCTCGGTGAACTCGACGAATCGCACCTCGTGGCCGTGGACGACCCGCGACTCGCCCGGCGACAGGCGCACCTCGGCCTGCTCGGCGAACGACCCGGACGCGGCGAGGCCGACCGCGGCGAGCACCACGCCGAGGTGGACGATCATCCCGCCGTTGGTGCGGCCCACGAAGCCCCGCCAGCCGTGGCGGCGGGTGGCGAGGGCTATCTGGCGGACGGCGGCCCCGCCGGCGAAGGCGCCCAGCCCGAACGTCACCAGCGGGACCAGGCCGCGCACGCCGACCACGACCGACACGACGACGACCGCACCCGCGAACCACGCCGGCCACAGCAGGCGCCGCGAGAGCGTCTCGGCCGACGCCTTGCGCCAGGGCAGCACCGGCGCGACCGCCATCAGGAACAGCAGGGCGAGACCGAACGGCCCGGCCATGCGGTTGAAGTACGGGACGCCGACCGACATGCGCCGGTCGTCGATCGCCTCGGCGATCAGCGGGAAGATCGTGCCGAACAGGATCACGAACGCGAACCCGGCGAACACGACGTTATTGGCGAGGAAGGCGCCTTCCCGCGAGACGGGCGAGTCGATGCGCCCGGGCGCGCGCAGCACGTCGCCCCGCCACGCGATCAGGCCGAGCGTCGTGAGGACGATCAGGGCGAAGAAGCCGAGGAACAGCGGCCCGATCGCCGACTCGCTGAACGCGTGCACCGAGTCGAGCACGCCCGACCGGGTGATGAACGTGCCCAGGATCGTCAGGGCGAACGTGGCGCACAGCAGCGACAGGTTCCACACGCGGAGCATGCCGCGCCGCTCCTGCACCATCACCGAGTGCAGGTAGGCGGTACCGGTGAGCCACGGCAGCAGCGACGCGTTCTCGACCGGGTCCCACGCCCAGTAGCCGCCCCAGCCGAGCACCTCGTAGCTCCACCAGGCACCGAGGACGATGCCGGCGGTGAGGAACCCCCACGCGATGAGGGTCCAGCGCCGGGTCTCGACGAGCCA
>JAAYBP010000455.1 GCA_012730075.1 Acidimicrobiales bacterium
GAAGCGGTGGATCGTGGCGGTCGGGAGGTTCACCGCCAGGCGTCCCTGGTCGATCGGCGGGACGGCGCGGTCCTCGGTGGTGACGAGCACGGTGGAGGGCACGTCGATGTCGCGGATCCACGCCCCGGCGTCGTAGGTGCCGATCGCCTGGGTGGCCTCGGCGATCATCCGCCAGTCGTGGCGGCGCATCTCGGCCCGGGCCCAGTTCCGGAACGACTCCGGCCGCGGGCGCAGCTCCGACGGGCGCTGGCGGCGGGTGACCCACTCGACCGGCGTCCGGGCGAACAGGTCGCCGGCGCGGGTGGTGCCGGCGAGGACGCCCATCGCCGTGACGACGACGAGCTGCTCACGCCGGCCGGGCATGAAGCGGTCGCTCGTGGCGCAGAACACCAGGCCCGAGACCTTGTCGGGATGGCGGTGCCAGAGGAGCTGCGCGATCGGTCCACCCATCGAGTAGCCGACGGCGATGGCGTTCGGGATGCCCTCGACGTCGAGCAGGGCGGCGACGTCGTCGGCGCAGTCGGCGAGGCGGAACCGCTTGCGGGTGCGCAGCCCCCGGGCGTGGCCACGATGGTCGAGGGCCAGCACGCGGAAGTGCTCGGCGAGGGGCCGGAACGCCTGGAACCAGTTCAGCCCGCCCGAGGCCGACAGTCCGTGGAGCAGCACGACGGTGGGCGCGCCCGGCGGCCCCTCGACCTCCCGGACGAACGTGGTCCCCCGCCCCGGGAGCTCGACGCGCCTCCCGAACGGCAGGTCGGGCGTCGGCACCTCCTCCGGCGTCGATCGCAGCGTCCCCAACAGCGACATCCCCCCAGGCTACGGGCCCGGGACGGCCGCCGCGACCGACCGCAGGAGGAAGGACCGGGCGGGCGAGCCGTCACGACAGCCCAGGCCCTCCGTCCCGGGTGGTCTCGGCCGGGCGCGGGCCGGTCTCCTCCGACCCGATTCGCGTCAGGAGGTGGCGGCCGCGGCGGTGTCGGCGGCCCAGCGGTAGTCGGCCTTGCCGGCGGGGCTGCGGCGCACCTCGTCGACGATCACCAGGCCCTTGGGCAGCTTGTAGCCGGCGAGGTCGGCGCGGGCGTGGGCGCGCAGCTCGTCGAGCGTCGGCGGGGCCGCCGGGTCGGTGGGGGCGACGACGGCGGTGACCGCGCTTCCCCACCGCTCGTGCGGCACGCCGACCACCAGCACGTCGGCGACGCCCGGGTGGCCGTGCAGCACGCCCTCGACCTCCTCGGGGAAGACCTTCTCGCCGCCGGTGTTGATGCATTGCGACCCGCGGCCCAGCAGGCGGACCGTGCCGTCGGCGTCGACGGTGCACATGTCGCCCGAGAGCACCCAGCGGACGCCGTCGACGGTGACGAACGTCGCCGCCGTCTTCTCCGGGTCGCCGTCGTAGCCGAGCGGGATGCGCCCCGACGTCGCCAGCCGGCCGATCGTGCCCGACCCCGGCTCGACCGGCCGCAGGTCGTCGTCGAGCACCGTCGTCGTCGGCCCGACGGCGAAGGCGGCGATGCCCCCGGCGGCGATGGCACCGCCACCCTCCTCCCCCGGCATCGTGCGCGCCGCGCCCTGGATGCCCGACTCGCTCGAGCCCATGCCGTCGGTGACCATGCAGCTCGGGAAGGCCTCGACCAGCCGCCGCCGCACCGACGGCGACAGCGGCGCCGCCCCGTTGGCCACGGCGTACAGCGACGACGTGTCCCAGCGCCCGGGGTGGGCGGCGAGCGTGTCGAGCATCGGCTTGGTGACGGCGTCGCCGACCATGGTGAGGATGTTGACGCCCTCACGGTCGACGAGGTCCCACGCGGCGGTGGCGTCGAAGCTGCCGGGGACGAGCACGGTGGTCCCGCCGGCGAAGAGCCACATGAACGTCGTCCACTGGGCGGCGGCGTGCATCATCGGCGCGATCGGCAGGTAGACGATCCGCTCGACGAAGCGGTCGGCGAGATCGGCCAGGTCGGCGATCGGCCCCTGGAGGCGCATCGGGTCGCCGCCACCGAGGCAGGCGAAGAAGGCGTCCTCGTGCCTCCACAGCACGCCCTTGGGCCGCCCGGTCGTGCCGCCGGTGAACATCAGGTAGTGGTCGTCGCCGGAGCGGCCCTCGGTCTCGATCGGTCCGTCGGGCGCGGCGGCGAGCGCCTCGTCGTAGGGCACCGCTCGGGGGACCTCACCGGTGCCGGGCGGGGCGTCGTCGAGGTCGTCGACCACCAGCACGGCGTGCATCTCCTCGACTCGGTCGGCAACGCCGGCCACCGCGTCGGCGAGGGACCGGTGGTAGAGCAGCGCCGAGGCCCGCGACGTGTCGAGCACCCACCGCAGCTCGCCGGCGACGTACCGGAAGTTGACGTTGACCGGGATCGCCCGCAACTTGAAGGCCGCGATCATCGCCTCCAGGTACTCCGGTCCGTTGCGGAGGTCGAGCGCCACCCGGTCGCCGGGACCGATCCCCGCGGCGCGCAGGTGGTGGGCGAGGCGGTTCGCCCGCTCGTCGAGCTCGCGGTAGGTGCGACGGGCGGGGCCGACGACGAGCGCGTCGCGGTCGGGGACGCGGGCGGCGGCCCACTCCCAGATGTCGGCGAGGTTGAACGAGGCGGGTGCGTCGGTCATGGCCGGTTGCCTATCAGCCGGTCACCCCGGTCGTCGGGACGGCCGGACGGA
>JAAYBP010000456.1 GCA_012730075.1 Acidimicrobiales bacterium
GATCCACCACGCCGTGCGACCGACGCGGGCGAGCCGCTCCTCCATCGGGTCGACACTAGTGGGGTGCCTCGCAACACAACGCCGGTAACCGCCGGCCAGATGACGCCCCTCGCGGCGTCCTCGTCCTAGCGGTTGGACAAGACAGGCGCGTCGTCCTGCGTCCTTGCGAGGGACGCCCCTGGCTCGCCGGTTTCCTGCCGAGCGCTACGAGACACCCCACTAGATGGCGTTCCCCGGCCGCCCACCGGCACCGGGCGTCGGGCCCGGCCGCGCCGTCACCGGGCGAGCCGCGCGGACCCGTTCAGACGCGGGCCGCGAGCGACTCGCCGACGACCTGCTCGACGAGGTCGACGGTTTCGGCGCGGGCCCGCTCGTCGCCGAAGCGGCCCACGAGCGACACCACGTCGAGGTCGTCGCCGACCCCGTCGAAGACCTCCCCCGCCACCACCAGCACGGGCACGTCGAGCGCGGCGCCGAGGGCGGCGACGCCCCCGACGACCTTGCCGTCGAACGATCCGCGGTCGACGAAGCCCTCGCCGGTGACCACCAGGTCGGCGCCCTCGATCCGCTCGTCGAGGTCGAGCTCGTCGGCGACGAGGTCGAAGCCCGACACCACCGACGCCCCGATCGCGGCCAGCCCCCCGGCCAGCCCGCCCGCCGCGCCGCCGCCGACCACCGCCGTCACGTCGACGCCGTGGTCCTCCTCGTACACCTGGGCCAGGCGCTGCAGGCGGCGACGTAGCAGCTCGACCTCGGCGGGGCTGGCGCCCTTCTGCGGGGCGAACTGCTCGGCCGCATCGACGAACCGGGTGCGCACGTCGGCGGCGACGACGATCTCGATGCCGCGCAGGCGCTGGACGGGATGCAGGGCCCGGAGCGCGCCGAGGCCGCCGTCGGTGGTCGCCGATCCGCCGACCCCGACGATCACCCGGCGGGCGCCGAGCTCGACCGCCTGGGCGATCAGCTCGCCGGTGCCGTAGGTCGAGGCCGTCACCGCGTCGTTCGCATCGGCGCCGCCGACCAGGTCGAGGCCCGACGCGAGGGCGGACTCGACGACGGCGGTGCCACGGTGGAGGCGCCACGGAGCCTCGACGGGATCGCCGAGGGGACCGGTGACCATGGTCGTCCGGTTGGGGCCGCCCAGCGCGGCGAGGGTCCCCTCGCCGCCGTCCGCGACCGGCACCGGATCGCAGGTCCAGCCCGCGGCGGTCGCGGCGCTCTCGACCGCCGCGGCCACCGCGGCCGCGCTGGCGGTGCCCCTAAACTTGTCCGGCGCGGCGACCACGTGCACCGCCCCAGTCTGGCGGCTCGCCGTCGACCTCTCCGGCGGGTGGTGTCGAACCCCACGGCGGCGCGGGGCGACCGGGCGACGCGGCACCCCACGGAGACGTGGCGCGACCGGGCTACCGTCGCCGCCCATGGCGGATCGTCCGGTCGTCATCGTCTCCAACCGGGGACCGCTGTCGTTCCGGCGCGAGGCCGACGGTTCGCTCCTCGGCCGTCGGGGCGCCGGGGGTCTGGTCTCGGGCGTGGCCCCGCTCGTCGCCGGGACCGACACCGTGTGGGTCGCCGCCGCGCTGTCCGACGCCGACCGCGACGCGGCCGCGTCGGGCGCGATCGAGGCCGAGGGTTTGCGGGTGCGGCTGGTCGCGCCCGATCCCGACGACCTCGCCCTCGCCTACGACGTGGTCAGCAACCAGACCCTCTGGTACGTGCACCACGGGATGCTCGACCGCTACCGCGAGCCGACGTTCGACGCGCCCTGGTTCGAGGCCTGGGAGGCGTACCGCCGGGTCAACGCCGCCTTCGCCGACGCGGTCGCCGAGATCGCCCCCCGCGGGGCCGCGGTTCTCGTGCAGGACTACCACCTCGCCCTCCTCGCCCCCGCGCTCGCCGCCGCCCGGCCCGACGTCGAGCTCGTCCACTTCACCCACACCCCGTTCGCCCACCCCGAGGAGC
>JAAYBP010000072.1 GCA_012730075.1 Acidimicrobiales bacterium
CGGCGGTCTCCGGACGCGGTGAGGGGGCCGTGTCGGCCCCCTCCCGCAACGTGCATCCCAGGGTTTCGGTGCGGGCCGCAGCCCGCCTGGGGTCGGTTTCGCTACTGGCTCCCCGCCGACCGAGCGACCAGACGACGCCGGCGGATCCACGCCTCCCCTGGTTGTGCTGGCACCGCTCGTCGCGGCGCTTCGTGTCCTCGGTTCCGTAGGTACGGGACCGCGCCGCGGCGGTCAACCGGATCGGCGGGAAATGGGTCGAACGACCCAGCTGTCGAACGACCCGGCTGTCGAACGACCCGGTCAGCCGAAGCGGGCGCGGATCCAGTCGACGACCAGCTCGTTCGCCTCGCGGCGGTGGCCCTCGAGGTAGTGCGGCGCGCCCCGCAGCAGTTCGAAGGTGACGTCGTCCGCGCCGGCCGCGTCGCGCAGCGCGACCGCCTGGCGCATGCGGACCTCGGTGTCCGCGGTCGGGTGCACGATCAGGGTCGGCACCTCCACGTGCGGCATCGTGTCGGCCATCCGGGCGTGCGAGCTCAGCGCCGACCACGTCGACAGCCAGGCCCGGTCGCTGACCGTGCGTGCGAGGCCCCGCGCGCCGTAGTTCGCCACCAGGGGGTCGCCCACGGCGAGGATCGACCCGAGGGGTCGGTCGTCGGGATCGATCGAGGGGTCGAGGTGAGCGGGATCCGCGAGCGTCCGGTACACGGTGAGGTAGCTCACCGACACCGAGCGCCGGCGCAGCTCGGACCACGCCGCGGTGCCGGGCCGGGCGTCGCGCAGCTCCTGCCGCGCGACCTCGCGCGCGGCGACCGAGGCCCGGGCCACCTCGTCGATGCGGGCGACGCGCTCGCGCTGCGCCGCCCGGTAGCGGTCGAGCCACACCGGGTCGTACCGCGACGGCTCGGGCCAGGGTCGCCACCCGTTGTCCGGGTGGTACATGTCGAGCTCGGGGTCGACGGAGAACCGGTCGCCCTCGTCGGTCACGGACGGGTCGATGACCTGGGCCATGTACTCGCCCTCACCGGGGTGCGCGGCGGTCGCGATGAACCCGTCCGCCCCGAGCGGTGCCGGTGTCCACCGGCCCCCCTGCGCCCCGACCGCCTCGAGGCCGGCCTGGGCGAGCGCCATCAGGGAGCCGCCCCCGCAGTTGCCGAGCGCGACCAGGGCCTCCGCCCCGCGACGGCGCAGCTCCTCCCCGGCGGTCACCACGTCGACGACGCAGCCCTCGTGCAGCAGGTCGGTGTCGTCGTTCACCGACCTGGTCGCGATGCCGAGCACCCCGTAGCCGGCGGCGGCGAGCGGTGCGCACGCGTAGTGGGTGCTGAAGTCGCCCCGCGGATGCGCGAGCAGCACCCCGACCCGCCACCTCCCGCTCGGCGGGGTCCACAGGATCCCCCGGACGACGGCGCCGTCCGGAGCGACGAGGGTGACCGGCTCGCGGTGCACCTCGAGGTCCTGCTCGTCCGCGGGATCGGGCCAGTAGCCGAGCCACGGCCTCGTCGTCGTCCCACCCTCGTCCCGCACGGCACACCCCCCGGATCCCCCGGCGACCCCCCGCCGCCGGAGCTCGAACGCTCGACCGAACGCTACGACCCGAACACTGTCACACGAGCGGCCCGGCGCTCCTCGAACACCGCGGGGCCGGGGCGCTCCATCGCGCGCCGCGCCCGGACGAGGTACTCCGAGCGCGGGATCTCGACCGCACCCAGCGAGGCCAGGTGCGGCGTCGTCCACTGCACGTCGAGCAGCGCCTCGGGCACCGGGCGCAACAGGTCGACCAGCCCGACGAGCGCCACCTTCGACGCGTCCGTGGCGCGGTGGAACATCGACTCCCCGGCGAAGAACGCGCCGATCGAGACCCCGTACAGGCCGCCGACCAGGTCGGGGCCGTCCCACGCCTCGACGCTGTGCGCCCAGCCGAGGTGGTGCAGCCGCGTGTACGCCTCGATGATCCGCCGGTCGATCCAGCCGTGGGGGCGGGACGGGTCCGCGCAGGCGCGGATGACCTCCTCGAACGCCGTGTCGAGCCGCAGCTCGTAGCGGCGCAGCGAGCGGCGCAGCGACCGGCTGACCTTCAGGCCGTCGACGGGGAGGATCCCGCGGGGGTCGGGGGAGAACCACCCGAGGCGCCCCCGGCGGCCGAGGGGCATCGGGAACAGACCGGCCCGGTAGCCCGCGAGCACCGTGCCCGGCTCGAGGTCGCCGCCGACCGCGACCGGACCGTCGGGCTCAGCGTCCTCGACGGAAGGGA
>JAAYBP010000457.1 GCA_012730075.1 Acidimicrobiales bacterium
GTCGCGTCGGTGATCTCGACGAGCCAGAGCTGCTGGAGGCGACCGCGGTGGATCGGCGTCGCCCGCACCGTGACGGTGCCCTCCCGCGCCGCCCGCAGGAAGTCGGTGTGGTTCGAGACGCCGACGACGTTCGGCGCCCGCCCCTCCGACGCCAGCCAGTGCCCGGCGGCGACGCTCGCGGCGGACTCGACCATCGAGCACCACACCCCGCCGTGGACGATGCCGTAGGGCTGGTGCAGGTGCGGGGCGAGATCGAGCTCGAGCACCACCTCGTCGGGCGTCACCGACAGGTAGCGGGTGCCGAGGGTCTGGTCGAAGCCCTGCGGCTCGCTCAGCGTCTCGGGCAGGTCGGTCGCGTCGGTCAACGGGGCTCCTCGGCGGCGAGGCCGTGGGGCCCCGGGGTCGGCGGTCGGCGGTTCGCGGTCGGTCCCGTTCGTAACACGCCGGGCGGCCGCTCGCGGCCCACATCACCACGTTCGTGCCGCCCGGCGTGCCCTCCCGCCGTCCCGCCGCCCCGGCGCGGCCCCGCACCGGGACGGCCCGCCCCGGGACGGCGAGGATCTCAGCCGGCCGCGGACCGGAGGTAGTCGGCGGCGTCGCCCTCCAGCGCCCGGCTGGGGCGGCCGTCGACCCCGACCGGTACCGCGCCCGCGATGGTCACCCGCTGCATCCGGCGCTGGTGGTCGCCGTAGTCGGCGATGCCGTAGTGCTGGGTGGTCCGGTTGTCCCAGAAGGCGACGTCGCCGGGCGCCCACCGCCACCGGACCGTGTTCTCGAGGACGGTGACGTGGCGGTGGATCACGTCGAGGATCGCCCGACCGTCGGCCGACGACAGACCGACGATCCGCCGGGCGAAGCCGCCCGCCAGCAGCGCCCGCTCGCCCGTCTCGGGATGGACCTGCACGAGGGGGTGACGGGTGGAGTACGAGGTCGACGAGAACACCTCGCCGTAGCGGCGGACCTCGTCGGTCGGCCGGTCCGAGGCGGTTCCGAGCGCCCCGGCGTAGTCGAAGTCGTTGGTGTGGACCGCGTCGAGGCTCCCGACCAGGGCGCGGATCGGGTCGGGTAGCGTCACCAGGGCGGCGACGGTGTTGGCGAACACGGTGTCGCCGCCGTACGGGGGCAGTTCGACCGCCCGCAGCACCGAGCCCAGCGGCGGGCGGTCGACGAACGTGACGTCGGTGTGCCACACGTTGGCGCGCTGGCCCGACGCGGCGTCGATGTCGAACACGTTCGGGGCGCCGGGCCGGCTGGGCAGGGTCGGATGCGCGATCGTCAGCGGCCCGAACCGGGCGGCGAAGCGCTGCTGGCCGTCGGTGTCGAGGTCCTGGTCTCGGAAGAAGAGCACGCGGTGGCGGAGCAGGGCGGCCCGGATGGCCGCGACGGCGGCGTCGTCGAGCGTCCGGGACAGGTCGATGCCGCGGACGACGGCGCCGAGCGCGCCGGCGACGGGCTCGACGTCGAGGTCGAGGGCGGGAGCGGGTTCGAGGAGCGTCACGGCGCCGA
>JAAYBP010000458.1 GCA_012730075.1 Acidimicrobiales bacterium
CTCGGCGAGGTCGGCTTCGCGTTCCTCGTCCCCGCCACCGGCACCGAGCCACCGTCGCCCGACGACATGGTGGCGTGGGCCCGCGAGACGATGGCCAACTTCAAGGCCCCCCGCCACGTGCGCTGGGTCGACTCGCTGCCGCTCAACCCCAGCGGCAAGATCCAGAAGTTCGTCCTGCGCGACGAGGCGGGCGACCTGCTCGCCACCCCCACCGCCACCCCCACCGCCACCCCCGATCCCGACCCCGGAGCCGACGCGTGAACCTGACCATCCTCGCCGAGGTCGACACGATCGGATCGTGGGACGCGATCAGCTGGGGTCTGGCGATCATCCGCGTGATCACCGGCGTCACGCTCGCCGCCCACGGCTGGAACAAGTTCTTCGGCGGCGGCCGCATCGCCGGCACCGCGGCGTGGTTCGACAGCATGGGCATGCGTCCCAACGGACGCATCCACGCGCTGCTGGCGGCCTCCACCGAGCTGGGCGGTGGGCTGATGTTCGCCGCCGGGCTGCTGACGCCGCTCTCGGCGGCCGCGGTGGTCGGGCTGATGGTCGTGGCCGCGTGGACCGTCAACCGCCCCAACGGCTTCTTCACCATGAACCACGGCTGGGAGTTCAACCTGATCCTCGCGACGATCGCGGTCGGCATCGCCACGACCAGCCCGGGGAACCTGTCGCTCGACTGGGTGCTCGGCATCGAGCCCGCCTTCGACCCGAACGTCGGCCTCTCCGTGTCGCTCGGCCTCGGGGTCGCCGCCGGCGCGGCGCTGATCGCCGCCTGCTACCGGCCGCCGACGCCCGACGACGACGGCACCGACGACTGACGTGGACCCCGCACCCGAGCGGACCGACGACGGGGACGCCCCCGGCGCGGACGTCGACGAGGACCCGCGCGCCGCGGACGGGCGACGGCCCGGACGCCGGGGCCTGGCCACCCGCCAGCGTCTGCTCGACTGCACCGCGGCGATGCTCGCGTCGGGCTCCTATCGCGAGCTCAAGGTCGTCGACATCGCACGCGAGGCCGGCACCAGCCCGGCGACCTTCTACCAGTACTTCGCCGACGTCGAGAGCGCGGTCGTCGTGCTCGCCGAGGAGATGGCGGCCAGGGGAAAGCGGTTCGGCGACCACGTGCGCACCAGCACCTGGCGAGGCCGGTCGGGGTACGCGGCGGCCGAGGCGCTCGTCGACGACGTGATCTCGTTCTGGGAGGAGAACCGGGCGGTGCTCCGGGTGGTCGACCTCGCCACCGACGAGGGCGACGGCCGGTTCGCCAACGTTCGCACCCGCCTCCTGAACGACCTGAACAACGCCCTGGCCGAGGCGATCGGTGAGATGCAGGCCGGCGGCCGGATCCCCGCGGACGTCGATCCGCAGGCGCCCGCCGGTGTCCTGGTGTCGATGCTCGTCCACGTCGCCGCCCACCGCTACGGCTTCGAGTTCTGGGGCGTGCGCACCGCGGACCTGCGCACGTCGATGGCCCGCATCGTCTACTGGTCGATCTCCGGTCAGCGACCGCCGACGGGCTGACCGACCGTCTCGAGCGGTCCACGGAGCCCGGGCCGGGTAGGTTGCGCCCATGCGCTTCGGCAAGGACGCGGACGCGACCAGCGACGTCAAGGACCTCCGCACCGGCGGGTCGACCAGCGGCTTCGGATCGGGTGGGCTCTCGCTGCCCACCGGGGTCAAGGGCGCCGGCGGCATCGTCGGCGTGATCATGGTCCTGGTGGTCGCCTTCCTGAGCAAGGGCGGTGGCGGGGGCGGCGACCTCACCGACATCCTCTCGACCGGGTTCCCGCAGGCGTCGGTCGCCGAGGGCGGCCAGGCCGGCGTCACCGAGACGGCGGCCGACGAGGACCTCCGCCTCTTCGTGTCGCAGGTGTTCAACGACACCCAGGACGTCTGGGACGAGCTGTTCGACGGGGCGCAGGTCGACTACCGCAAGGCGACGCTCGTCCTCTTCGACACGCCCGTCCCCTCGGGCTGCGGCGGGGCGCAGGCGGCGATCGGTCCGCACTACTGCCCGCCCGACGACACGGTGTTCATCGAGCTCGGGTTCTTCCGCGAGCTGGGCACCCGGTTCGAGGCGCCCGGCGACTTCGCCCAGGCCTACGTGATCGCCCACGAGATGGGTCACCACGTGCAGAACGTCCTCGGCGTCAGCGACGAGGTGCGTCGCATGCAGCGCAACGACCCGTCGCGCGAGAACGAGTACTCGATCCGGCTCGAGCTCCAGGCCGACTGCTACGCCGGCGTGTGGGCCCGGTCGGCCTACACGCGCGACATGCTCGACCCCGGAGACATCGACGAGGCACTGGCCGCCGCGGCCGCCGTCGGCGACGACCGGATCCAGATGCAGGCGACCGGCCGGGTCGACCCCGAGAGCTGGAACCACGGCAGCAGCGAGCAACGGCAGCGCTGGTTCGACGAGGGCTACGACTCGGGCCGGGCCGGCGACTGCGACACCTTCTCCGGCGACATCTGACGGCCCGCGGGCGGAACTGAAACGCGTTCTCGTTTGGCGTAGGGTGCCGCGCCGTGGCGCCCGTCCTGTCCGCCGACCGCGCCGTCCTCGGGATCCAGCTCCCGATCCAGGCCCAGAGCCGCAACTTCGTCGAGCCGTGGGAGGCCGAGGCGGGCGCCGTCGACCTCGCCCGGATCGCCACCGCCGCCGACCGGGCCGGCCTCGGCTACGTCGCGGTGTGCGACCACGTCGCGGTGCCCGTGGCCCAGGTCGAGGCGATGGGCGCCGAGTGGTGGGACACCGTCGCCACCCTCGGCTGGCTGGCGGGGCTGACCGAGCGCACCCTCCTGGTTTCGCACGTCGCGGTGCCCGCCTACCGGCACCCGTTGGCCGTCGCCAAGGCGTTCGCCACCCTCGACGTCGTCTCCGGTGGGCGGGCGGTGCTCGGCGTGGGCGCCGGGCACGTCGAGGGGGAGTTCGCCGCGCTCGGCGTACCGTTCGAGGAACGGGGCCGGCTTCTCGACGAGGCGATCGACGCGGTGCGGGCCTGCTTCGCGTCGGAGACGCCCAGCCACCGAGGCGAGCGGTGGTCGTTCGACGGGGTCGCCCAGCGGCCGCGCCCGGTGCAGGTCGACGGCCCCCCGATCTGGGTCGGCGGGTCGTCGACCCCGGCGATCCGCCGGGCGGCGACGAGGGGCGACGGCTGGCTGCCCCAGGGGCCGCTCACCGCCGATCTGGTCGATGCGGTGCGCGCCGCCCTCGTCGCCGCGGGCCGCGAGGGCGAGCCGTTCGACCTGGGTGCGCTGGTCGGCCCGGTGTACCTCGGGGAGCCCGGTTGGGACACCGGTCCGGTGCTCGCCGGGCCACCGGAGAAGGTCGCCCACGTGATCGGCAAGCTCGTCGACCTCGGGGCCCGCCAGGTCCAGGTCCGCCCGCGGTCGCGCTCGGTCGACGAGCTGGTCGACCAGATCGAGCGCCTCGGGTCCGAGGTCGTCCCCCTGGTCGCCGAGCGGCGGCCCCGCCCCCTGTTCGACGGAGGATCGTGATGCTGTTCGAGGGCCAGGTCGCGGTCGTGTCGGGCTCCGGGCCCGGCCTCGGTCGGGAGATCGCCTTCGCCCTGGCCCGCGAGGGCGCCGACGTCGTCGTCGCCGCCCGGCGCGCCGACGGCGTCGCCAAGGTGGCCGCCAAGGTCGAGGCGATGGGCCGCCGCGCCCTGCCGGTGCCGTGCGACGTGACCGACCCGGACGCATGCATGGCGCTGGCCGAGCGCGCGTCCGCCGAGCTGGGCGGCATCGACGTGCTGGTCGCCAACGCGTACCACGACGGCGACTTCTCCCGGGTCCTCGACGCCGACCTGTCGACGTGGCGCACGACCTTCGACGTCAACTTCTTCGGCGCCGTGCACATGGTGAGGGCGGTCGCGCCGCACATGCGCGAGCGGGGCGGGGGCCGGGTCGTGATGGTGAACACGATGTCGACCGAGCGGGTGCAGGAGGGCTTCGGCGTGTACGCGGCGTCGAAGGCGGCGCTGAAGTCGATCACCCGCACGCTCGCCAAGGAACTCGGTCCCGACGGCATCCGGGTCAACGGGGTGCACCCCGGCTACATCTGGGGGCCGTCGGTCGAGTGGTTCTTCCGGCACCAGGCCGAGCAGCGCGGCATCACGCCCGAGGAGGTCTACGCCGAGGTGGCGGGCGAGACCGCGCTCGGCTACCTCCCCGACGCGGCCGAGGTGGCCGGGGCGGTCGTGATGCTGGCGTCGGATCTGGCCCGATGCGTCACCGGCCAGGCCCTCGGCGCCAACGCCGGCCACTGGTTCCACTGAGAGGGGCGACCCGACCGTGATCACGCTGCACGCCCTGCTCGTCCGGCGGCCGGACCTGACCCACGAGCAGTTCCTCGCCCACTGGCACGACGTCCACGGCCCGCTGATCCGCGACGAACCGACCCTCGCCCGCCACCTGCTGTCCTACGTACAGCACCCGCTCGACCCGACCGCCGAGCGCTACGGCCTCGCGGGGTTCGACGGGGTGACGGTGCAGACCTTCGCCGACGCCGACGCGTTCCGGGCGTTCGTGTCGGAGCCCGAGGCCCGCCGGATGGACGCCGACATGGCCAACTTCCTCGACGTGACCCGCCTCCAGGCCACCATCACCGGTCCGGGTGCCGTCGTGGTCGGCGGGGCGGAGCGGTGAGCGGGCCGCTCGCCGGGCGGGTCGCCGTCGTCACCGGCGGGGCGTCGGGCATCGGCGCGGAGGTGTGCCGGCGGTACGCGGCGGGCGGGGCGCGCGTCGCGGTGCTCGACCGCGACGCGGACGGCGCCGCCGCGGTGGCCGCAGCGGTGGGTGGGCTGGCGTTCACGGTCGACGTCGCCCATGCGGAGGCGGTCGACGAGGCGGTGGCCGCGGTGGTCGACGCCTGGGGCGCGCCGACCGACCTGGTGGCCAACGCGGGCGTCGGCCGGGCCCGGCCGCTATGGGAGTACACGCCCCGCGAGTGGGATCTGATCGTCGGGGTCAACCTGACCGGCACGTGGAACTGCCTGCGCGCCGTGCTGCCGCTGATGGTGCAGGCCGGCCGGGGGAGCGTGGTCAACGTCGCGTCGTTGACGGGGATCCGCCCGACCGTGGGCGAGGGGCCGTACTCGGCGGCCAAGGCCGGAGTGATCGCCCTGACCGCGTCGGCCGCGCTCGAGGCGGCGCCGACGGTGCGGGTCAACTGCGTGGCGCCCGGCATGATCCGCACGCCGATGACCTCGGTGGTCACCGACGACCCGGCCTGGTCGCAGGCGGCGGAGGCGGGCACCCCGCTGGGGCGGATCGGCGAGGCGGGGGAGGTGGCCGACGTCGTCCTGTTCCTCGCGTCCGACGCCGCCTCCTACGTCACCGGCCAGACGATCGTGGTCGACGGCGGCAGCGTGCTGCCGAGCCTCCAGTCCGACTCCCTGTTGCGGGCGATCACCGGCGACTAGAACGGGTTCTCGTTCGCGGACGAGGAGGCGACATGGCACAGGACGTCGGTAGCGGGCGGTCGCGCCGGGGACGACCGGTCGAACTCGGCGGCGCGCTCGTCACCCTCGTCGAACCGCACCGGGGCCACGAGGTCGCGTACAACCGCTGGTACGAGCGCGACCACTTCTACGCCGGGTGCATGGTCGGCGCCTGGACGCTGGCCGGGGCCCGGTTCGTCGCCACCCGGGACGACAAGGCCCGCCGCGCGCCGGGCTCGACGGTGGCCCCCGACCCGTCGGTGGGCTCGTTCCTGTCGCTGTACTGGATCCTCGCCGGCCGCTTCGGAGAGTGGATGGAGTGGGGCACCCGCCAGGTGCGGTGGTTGATCGACGAGGATCGGATGTTCCCGCACCGCGACCACGTCCACACCGTGATGTACCGGTTCCACTCCGAGGTACCCGGCCGCGACGACGGGGTGCCCGTCGAGCTGGCCCTCGACCGCCGCACGCCGTCGCTCGTGATGACCCTGGTCGACCGGGCCGACGGCGTCGACGGCGACGCGATCGCGTCGTGGTGGGCGGAGCGGGCGCCGGCCCACGAGGTGACCGCCGTGCTCGAGCCGGTCCCGATGCCGACCGACGCCCCCAGCGACGTGCCCGCCGAGCGCACCGCGGATCGAACGCTGCTGCTCGCGTTCGTCGACGGCGACGCCGAGGCCGGCTGGGATGACGGCTGGGTCGGGGTCCCCGCCGGCCTCGCCGCCGCCGGGCTGGGCTCGGTCGCCTTCCACGGGCCGTTCCGCGCGACCGTCCCCGGCACCGACACCCACACCGACCGCCTCTGGTGACCGCGACGATCGGAGCCGGGTCGATCCGTCGTCGATCTGTCGTCGGCGGTCGTCGGCCCGGATCGCCGGACCTGACGGGTCGTCAGAAACGGGGGTAACGTGGCGGCCATGAGCGCCGTCGAGGAAGAGTTCCCGAAGATCATCTCGGTCGACGACCACGTGATCGAGCACCGCACGGTGTGGCTCGACCGCCTGCCGTCCCGCTACCACGACGTCGGTCCCCGCACCATCCAGGAGCGGGGCAACATGCAGTTCGTCGGCGGCGTCTTCAGCTACGAGCCCGATCCCGAGGGCGAGCTGTGCGACTGGTGGCTCTACGAGGACAAGAAGATCCCCCAGACCCGCCTCTCGGCAGCCGTCGGCTTCGACCGCGACGAGGTGAAGGTCACCGGCATCACCTACGAGGAGATGCGCCCCGGCTGCTGGGATCCGAAGGCCCGCCTCGAGGACATGGACGCCAACTGGACCGAGGCCCAGATGTGCTTCCCCTCCTTCCCGCGCTTCTGCGGCCAGACGTTCATGGAGGCCGAGGACAAGGTGCTGTCCGACCTCTGCGTCAAGGCCTACAACGACTGGATGGTCGAGGAGTGGTGCGGCGACTCCGACGGCCGGCTGATCCCGCTGACGATCACCCACCTGTGGGACGCCGACCTGGCCGCCGCCGAGGTGCGGCGCAACGCCGAGCGGGGCGTGCGCGCGGTGTGCTTCAGCGAGATCCCGCCCTACCTGGGTCTTCCGTCGATCCACACCGACTACTGGGAGCCGTTCTTCCGGGCCTGCGCCGAGACCGGCACCGTGATCAACATGCACATCGGGTCGTCCTCGAAGATGCCGTCGACCTCGGCCGACGCCCCCGCCGCGGTCGGCTCGACCCTCACGTTCGGCAACGCGATGAGCTCGATGACCGACTGGCTGTTCTCCGGCTGGCTGGCGAAGCTCCCCGACCTGAAGCTCGCCTACAGCGAGGGCCAGATCGGCTGGATCCCCTAC
>JAAYBP010000459.1 GCA_012730075.1 Acidimicrobiales bacterium
GCGGGGGCCCGGGCGGCCCGGCTGGCGCGGGCGGTCGGAGCGCGGGTCGGGGTCGTGGCCCTCGTCGCCCTGGTCGCCACCGGGTGCGTCGCCCCGCCGGACCGGCCCGAGGTCAGCACCGACGTCCTCGACGCGCCGGTGGAGATCGATCCCCGCGACTACACGGTCCGCATCCGCAGCACGACGTGCGAGGGCCTGGGCGTCGGGTCCGGGTTCCTCATCGACGACACGACGATCGTCACCAATCGGCACGTCGTCGAGGGCGCCGAGGTGCTGGAGGTCGAGACGTCCGACGGGCGGAGCCTCGAGGTGGCCGTCGCCAACCAGGGGCTCCTCGCCGACCTGGCCGTCGTGCGCCTGGCGGACGGGATGAGCGAGGCCATGGGCGAGGAGAGGGTCCACGCCGTGCTCGCCCCGGTGAACCCCGAGCCCGGCGAGTCGATCCGGGCGGTCGGGTATCCCGGCGGCGGCGAGATCACGGTCACCGAGGGCGTCGTCGAGGACTACAAGGCCGACCCGCTGCTCGGGAACCTGTCGAAGGTGATCCGCTCCGACGTCGAGATCCACCCCGGCAACTCCGGCGGCCCCGCCGTCAACGACCGCAACGAGGTGATCGGCGTCGTGTACGCGATCGAGGTCGCCACCGACAAGTCGCTGATCGTCCCGGTCGACACGCTCCAGCGCCTCCTCCAGAACGACGACGGCGTCGAGCTGGTCGAGGGCTGCGGCTGACCCGGCGCGGGACCGGCTCGACGGGACCTGGCCCGGACCGCTCGACGGGACCCGGGCCGGACCGTTCGGTGGCCCCGGCGCTCCCTCGATGCGATAAGGCGGGGGGCGCGGCCGGGCGAGCCGGAGGTTCGGTGGTGGGTCGCCAGGGACTCGAACCCTGAACCAGCGGGTTAAAAGCCCGATGCTCTGCCAGTTGAGCTAGCGACCCCGGGGGGTGGCGCGTGGACCTCGACGCCGAACTCCCTGGCGTCGACAGTACCGACTCACCGGTTCGGCTCGGCGTGCTCGAAGTCCTCGATTGAGACGCGGGTGAGACGGAGGGCGACGGCCGTCGGCGTGCCTCGGACGTGACGGGGTGAGGCGGAGTAGGCGGGGTGGGCGGTCCAGGGGACGGTTGAGGGCGGGTGTTACGTTCCGTTGGCCATGTGGGCATGGGCGGCCGGGGGGCCAGGAGGCGTCGTGGGGTCGGTGATCGGTCGAGGTAGCGGTCCGGTCCGCCGTCGACCTCCGCCGAGTGGGATGCCGCCGACCGCCGACCCTGGCGCCGGCCCGGTCGAGTCGGAACCGGGTGCCGCGTCCATGTCAGGTGAGCGACCGTGGGGACGACGACCTGGATCCGGGCGGCGGCGCGCGGCTCGGACGTGGGTTGTGCTGGTCGTGTTGGTCGCGGGGGTCCTCGGCGGTGTCGTCGGGGGAGGTGGTCGGCCGGCCTCCGGAGCGGTCCAGCGCGAGGTGACCTACTCGATCGGCACCGCCGGCTCGGTCACGAGCGATGTCGGCCACTTCGCGACCATCGTCGACAGGACGCTGAACCACCCCGACGGATGGTCGCTCGGAGGCAGCTTGACGTACCGCCGGGTCGCGTCGGGCGCCAACGTCCGGATCCTCCTGGCGAGCCCGAGCGTCATCGGGGCCCGGCCCGGATGCAGCGCCACCTGGAGCTGCCACGTGGCGGGCACCGTCTACATCAACCAGACCCGCTGGGAGCACGCCTCCCCGACCTGGACGCTGGGCCTGGCCAACTACCGGCACTACGTCATCAACCACGAGGTGGGTCACTACCTGGGGCTCGGCCACGCGACCTGCCCCGCGGCCGGAGCGGCGGCTCCGGTCATGATGCAGCAGAGCATCCGGGTGGCTCCGTGTCGCAACCAGGTCTGGCCGCTCGCCTCGGAGCGGTCACGGGTCGCGAGCC
>JAAYBP010000460.1 GCA_012730075.1 Acidimicrobiales bacterium
CCCCGTGCGGGCCCCCGCCGCATCGGGGCCGGCGCGCTCCCCCGCCGCGTCGTCGGCGCCGGGGGAACGGTCGGCGGACCAGCGGCGGCCGGCGCGCACGGTCGCGGCCACCGCGGGCCACCAGGCGGAGACCGCTCCGGCGGCTCCGATGCCGGGCTTGGAGTTGTCCTCGACCGCCCACCACTCCTCCTCGGGCGGGCTGTGCACGTACGTCTCCAGGTAGCGGTCGTAGTCGGCCTCGGAGAAGGCCTGGTGCGCCACCAGGGCGAGGGGGTGGCCGGCGTCGGCGAGCGTCTTCCCGGTCACCCGGTCGACCAGGTGGACGACCGCTCCGGTGCGCGGGTCGATCCCGATGCTCCACGGCCCGACGTCCGCCACGACCGGATCGCCCGGCGCGTCCGGGTCCTCCAGATCGCCCGGTCCGACCGATGCCATCGGACCGCGCGCGCTCCCGGAGCCGTCGGCCGCGAGGACCGGGCCGGGGGCGAAGGGGGCGACCGGGTCCTGGAGCGAGCGCAGCGCCGCCCGGGCCGAGCGGGCCAGCGCCTCGCTGTCGATGCCGTCGACCGCGGCGTCGACGTAGGCCCGCTGCTCGGCCCACGACGCCTCGAAGGCGCGGGTGCGGTCCTCGGCCCGCAGGCCGGGCAGGTCGGCGCGCGCCCAACGCTCCCGGTCGGGCAGGTGCGTCTTCTCGTCCAGCCCCCACGTGTGCTCGGCGACGAGGAGGAGGTTCTCGTGGAAGCGGCGCAGGCGGGAGTCGTCGGGGGCGACCATCCCCTCGCGGCGCCACGACCGGCGCAGCCGCAGCAGTTCCCGGTAGCGGGCGACCTTCCCCGGATCGGTGCCGACGCCCTGGATCCACGTGTCACCGATCTCGGCGGTGACGACGGGTAGGTCGGAGACGTGGGGGCGGGCGGCGACGGCGAAGGCGTCCATCGTCGAGCCGACCACCTCGGCGCCGGGCTCGCGCTCGCGCCAGCGGGCGAAGGCGGCGACGATCTCGTCGAGCGGCGGCGGACCGAGGTTGTCGCCGGTCGGCGCCCACGCCAGCACGTCGGGACAGCCGGGGACGACGTCACGGTCGCCGTACCCGCCGGCCTGGTAGGCGACGGTCACCTCGGCACCGTCGGGGCTCCGCCACCGGAACGCGGCGGGGACGTCGGGCACGGTGGCCACCGGGTTGACCCCGACGTGGAGCAGCTCGACCCCGGCGGCGGCGAGGAGCGGCACCAGCCCCCGCGTGTGGCCGGGTACGTCGGTGAGCTTGGCGGCGATCGTGCGACGACCGAACCGGTGGTCGAGCCGGGCGGAGATCTCCAGGCCCGCCTCGACCAGCTCGGGGTCGCACAGCTCGGTGTGGGTGGTGAAGGGCAGGGCGTGCCAGGCGAGGTCACCGGCGGCGATCGCGGCCTCGGCCGCCTGCCGCCCGGCCGCGTCGGCCCGATCGAGGAACGTGTCGACCAGCCACGATCCGGTGGTCCAGACGAAGCGCTCGGGTCCGCCCCGCTCGCGCAGCTCGGCCGCCCGCGCCAGCGCGGCCGGGATGAAGTGCTCGACGTAGGTGGCGACCACCTCGGCGGCGGGCGCGGTGAACCCGACGTCGAGGTGGGTCTTGGCGACGAGGTGGACGGTCCGCACGGGGGCCACGGCCCCAGCCTGGCAGCCGCGCCGGAACGTCGGGGTAGCGTCGCCCGCCGATGCGCACCGAGGGACGAAACGGGGCCGTCGACCTGGTCGGCGGGGTGGCGACCGTCCGCGCCTCGCTCCCCCGCGTGACGTACCGGATCGGCGGGCGACCACGCGTCCTCGCCCCGACCGCCGTCGACGGTCCGCCCGAGGGCCCGTGGTCGGCGGCCGACGCGCACCTGCGGATCGCCCTGTCGGCCCGCCCCCATCCCGGCACCGACGGCGTCCTGCTGCGGCTGACGATCACCGTCCTCGGTGACGACGAGGTCCGCCTCGACGACGCGGTGCTGCTCGACGCCGGTGGTCCGGGCGGCCTCACGCTCGGCGCGTCGCCCGCGGCCTGGGCGGTGTACCGCAACGGCTGGAGCTCGTGGGCGAACGCGGGCGCCCGGCGCGTCGACGAGGCCGACCCCGATCCGTGGCTGTTCGCCGTGCGCGACACGGTGGCCGACCCGGCGACGCCGCGACCCGCGACTCCCGGGGTCCTCCGCAGCGAGCTGGTCGCCGGCCTGGCCGACCGCACGACCGGGGCCGGCGTCGTCCTCGGGTTCGTGGGCGGGGCGCGCTGCCTGTCGGTCGTCGACGTCGAGGTCGACGCGGACGACCCGACCCGCCGGCTCCGTCGGGTCGCGGCGACGTGTCGGTTCGACGGCGTCACCGCCGCCCCGGGCACGACGCTCACGACGGAGGACCTGCTCGTCGCCGACGGTCCCGACGCCGTCGACCTGCTCGACGCGTGGGCCGCCGCCCTCGGCGCCGCCCAGGCCGCCCGGGTGCCGGCCCGGCCCCCGCACGGGTGGTGCTCCTGGTACTACCACTACGGACGGGTCACCGAGGCCGACGTGCGGCAGGCGCTCGCCACCGCCGACCGCGAGGCCGCCGACGTGCCGCTCGGCTACGTGATGGTCGACGACGGCCACCAGGAGGCGATCGGAGACTGGCTGGCGACGAACTCGAAGTTCCCGTCCGGGATGGCCGCCCTCGCCGCCGACATCCGGGCCACCGGCCGCCAGGCGGGCATCTGGATCGCCCCGTTCCTCGTCGACCGCGACAGCGACCTCGGTCGGGCCCACCCCGAGTGGGTCCTGCGCGACGAGGACGGGACGCCGGTGCGCCCCCTCTGGAACCCGGGATGGAGCGTCCGGCACCGCCAGTGGGTGCTCGACTGCACGCGGCCCGACGTGCAGGACCACCTGGAGCGCACCGTCGCCACGATCTGCGGCGACTGGGGCTTCGGCGTGCTGAAGATCGACTTCTGCTACGCCGCCGCCCTACCCGGCGTGCGCCACGACCGCACGCGCACCCGCGCCCAGGCGCTGCGCGACGGGCTCGACGCGATACGCCGGGGCGCGGGCGACGACACGATCGTGATCGGCTGCGGACTGCCGCTGGGGCCGGCGGTCGGGGCGGTCGACGCCATGAGGATCGGGGCCGACGTCGGTCCGGTGTGGGGGCCGCGGGCGGCCCGCTGGGCCACCGGCGACCAGGGCGGGGCGTTCACGCGCACCGCGATGCGCAACACGGTGACCCGGGCGTTCATGCACGGCCACCTGTGGGCCAACGATCCCGACTGCGTCATGGTCCGCGCCGACCGCACCCGCCTCACCGACGCCGAGGTCCGCTTCCTCGTCGCCGCGGTGGCGCTCACCGACGGCATGATCGTCTCGTCGGACCGGCTCGACCTGGTGCCGCCGGACCGGCTCGACCTGCTCCGCCTGGCCCACGACCTGGCCGGTGGCCGCCCCCGCGTGCCGGACCTGTACCTCCGCGCCGAGCCGCGCACCGTCATCGCCACCAAGCTCGACGAGGTCCTCTGGGGCCACCTCCACTGGGACGACCACGCCGCGCCGGTCGCGGTCGACCTCACGGGACCGGAGTGGGACCGCCTCGGCATCGAACGACCGACGACCGTCGTCGAGGCGTTCACCGGCGCCCGCCTGCCCGTGCGCGACGGCCGCGTCGACCTCGGCGTCCTCGCCCCCCACGACGCCCGGGTCCTCCGCCTCCCCCGCAACCGCCCCTGAACCCGAAATTTCAAACCTGGTCCACCCATGCGGGGGAGGAGGATTGAGATTTCGGGTGGTTAGAGGGTGGCGAGGACGGCGAGGACGGCGGCGGCCTGGTCGTCGGGACCGCCGTCGTCGGGGGTGACGACCAGCTCGGGCGCGGCGGGGGCCTCGTAGGGGTCGTCGATGCCGGTGAAGCCGGTGATCTCCCCCGCCCGGGCCTTGGCGTAGAGGCCCTTGGGGTCGCGCCGCTCGCAGGTCTCGATCGGCGTGTCGACGTACACCTCGACGAAGGGGACGCCCGCGGCGGCGTGGGCGGCGCGGGCCCGGTCGCGGCCTTCCCGGTAGGGGGAGATGAGCGGCACGAGGGCCACCACGCCGGCGTCGGCCAGCAGCACCGCGACCTCGCCCGCCCGACGGACGTTCTCGTCGCGGTCGGCCGCCGAGAAGCCGAGATCCGCGTTGAGGCCGTGGCGCAGGTTGTCGCCGTCGAGGCGGTACGCGGGGCGGCCCGCATCGACCAGCATCCGCTCGATCGCGACGGCGATCGTCGACTTGCCCGAGCCCGACAGACCGGTGAGCCACACCGTCGCGCCCCGGTGCGGACGCTCCTCGCGGCCGACCTCGCCGCCGTGCCAGGTGACGTTGGTGCTCACGGTGCGCTCAGCCGACCCGGTGGGTCACAGGATCATCCCGGCGCCGACGGTGGCGTTGGTGCCCTCGTCGATGAGGATGAAGCTGCCGGTGGTGCGGTTGCGCCGGTACTCGTCGGCGAACAGCGGCACGGTGGTGCGCAGCGACACGCGGCCGATCTCGTTGAGGCCCAGCTCGGTGGCCGTCTCGTCGCGGTGCAGCGTGTTGACGTCGAGCCGGTACTGGAGGTCCTTCACCATCGCCCGGGCCGAACGGGTCGTGTGCTTGATGCCGTACTTGGTGCGGGGCGACAGGGCGGCGGTCTCGCTCATCCAGCACACCATCGCCTCGACGTCCTGGGTGACGGACGGCTGGTTGCCGGGTCGGCAGATCATGTCGCCCCGGGAGATGTCGATGTCGTCGGTGAGGCGGATGCTGACCGACATCGGCGCGTAGGCCTCCTCGACCGGACCGTCGGCGGTGTCGATCGCCATCACCCGGGACGTGAACCCCGACGGCAGCACGAGGACCTCGTCGCCGGGTCGGAACGAGCCGCCGGCGACGGTGCCCGCGTAGCCCCGGTAGTCGGGGTAGTCGGCGGAGTACGGCCGCAGCACGTACTGCACCGGGAAACGGGCATCGATCAGGTTGCGGTCGCTCGCGATGTGCACCTGCTCGAGCATGTGCAGCAGCGACGCACCCTCGTACCAGGGGCTGGCGTCGCTGCGCGTGACGACGTTGTCGCCGTGCAGGGCCGAGATCGGCACGAACGTGAGGTCGCTGACGTCGAGCTTGGCGGCGAAGTCGCGGAACTCGTCGACGATCTCCTGGAACCGCTCCTGGGACCAGTCGACGAGGTCCATCTTGTTGACGCACAGCACGAGGTGCGGGATCTGGAGCAGCGACGAGAGGAACGCGTGGCGCCGCGACTGCTCGACGATGCCGTTGCGGGCGTCGACGAGGATCAGGGCCACGTCCGCGGTCGACGCACCGGTGACCATGTTGCGCGTGTACTGGATGTGGCCGGGGGTGTCGGCGATGATGAACTTGCGGCGGGGCGTCGCGAAGTACCGGTAGGCCACGTCGATCGTGATGCCCTGCTCGCGCTCGGCCCGCAGGCCGTCGGTGAGCAGCGCCAGGTTGGTGTACTCGGCGCCCATCCGGGCCGATGTGGCCTCGACCGCCTCGAGCTGGTCCTCGAAGATCGCCTTCGAGTCGTAGAGGAGGCGGCCGATGAGGGTCGACTTCCCGTCGTCGACCGACCCGGCGGTGGCGAGGCGGAGCAGCTCGGACACTAGAAGTAGCCCTCCCGCTTGCGGTCCTCCATGCCGGCGTCGCTGATGCGGTCGTCGGCGCGGGTGGCGCCCCGCTCGGTGATCCGGGTGGCGGCGACCTCGGCGACGACCTCCTCGACGGTGGTCGCGGTCGACTCGACCGCGCCGGTGCCGGTGGCGTCGCCGATCGTGCGGAAGCGCACGGAGCGGGTCTCGACCACCTCGTCGTCGCCGACCGTCACGTGCCGCGACACCGCGATCCACATGCCGTCGCGGGCGACGACCTCGCGCTGGTGGGCGAAGTAGAGCGACGACAGGCGGACGTCGTCCTCGGCGATGTACTGCCAGATGTCGAGCTCGGTCCAGTTGCTGAGCGGGAAGACGCGGATGTGCTCGCCCTTGTGGTGGCGGCCGTTGTAGAGGCTCCACAGCTCGGGCCGCTGGTTCTTCGGGTCCCACTGGCCGAACTCGTCGCGGAAGCTGAACACGCGCTCCTTGGCCCGGGCCTTCTCCTCGTCGCGTCGGGCGCCGCCGAACACCGCGTCGAAGCCGTGCTCCTCGATCGCCTCGAGCAGCACGGGGGTCTGGATGCGGTTGCGGGTGGCGCCGGCGCCGGCGGGCTCGGTGACCTTGCCGGCGGCGAGGGCGTCGGGGACCGAGGCGACGACGAGGCGCAGCCCGTGGCGCTCGACCTCCTCGTCGCGGAACGCGATCACCTCGTCGAAGTTGTGACCGGTGTCGACGTGCATCACCGGGAACGGCAGCGGACACGGCCAGAACGCCTTGCGGGCGACGTGGAGCATGACCGCGGAGTCCTTGCCGCCGCTGAAGAGGAGCACCGGCCGCTCGAACTCGGCCGCCACCTCCCGGATGATGTGGATCGCCTCGGCTTCGAGGGCGCGCAGGTGGGACAACCGGTACGAGGGCGCGTCGGTCTGGGTGGGCACGGGCGACGATCGTAGTGGTGGGCGCCCGCGGCTCCGACTCGGAGCGACGGCGCCGCCGGTGGACCGACCGTCCGGCCGGCCCTCGGTCACGGGCCAGACTGGGCCGATGACCGACCCCGGTGCCTCCGTCCCGATCGCCTCGGCGGCCGACCACCAGCTCGCCGTGTCGCTCGCCGAGGAGGCCGGACACCTGCTGCTCGACCTGCGCGAGGAGCTCGCCGGAGCCGACCCGTCGACGCTGAAGCGTGAGGGTGACCGGCGCAGCCACGAGCTGCTGATGGCCCGACTCGCCGAGTCCGCCCCCGACGACGGCGTCCTCTCCGAGGAGGGCCGAGACAGCGCCGAGCGGCTGTCCCGTCCGCGCGTGTGGATCATCGATCCGCTGGACGGCACCCGCGAGTTCAGCGAGCCGCCGCGTTCGGACTGGGCGGTGCACGTGGCACTGGTGGCCGAGGGTCACCCGATCGCGGGTGCGGTCGGCCTGCCCGCCCGGGGCGTCACCCTCTCGACGCTGCACCCGTCGCCCACTCCCCCGGCACCGGAGGGTCCGCCGCGGGTGATCGTCAGCCGCAGCCGTCCGCCGAGGGTCGCCCTCGACATCGCCGACGCGCTCGGCGCCGAGCTGGTCGAGATGGGCTCCGCCGGGGCGAAGGTCGGCGCGGTCGTCACCGGCGGCGCCGACGTCTACCCCCACGCCGGCGGCCAGTACGAGTGGGACAGCTGCGCGCCGGTCGCCGCCGCCGAGGCCGCCGGGCTGCACTGCTCCCGCATCGACGGCGCGCCGCTCGCCTACAACCGACCCGACCCGTGGCTGCCCGACCTGCTGGTGTGCCACCCGACGATCGTCGACGCCGTCCTCGCCGTCACCCGTCGCTGAACAACCGCCCGCGACGGTCGGAGCCGCCGCCTAGGCCCCGGCGGTGGGCGGGGCGTCGTGGAGGCCGGGCACGCGGATGGCGATCACCGCGATGTCGTCGGCGGCCGACTGGGGATCGCGGAACGCGTCGACGGCGGCGATCAGGTGCTCGCTCACGCCCCGGGCCGAGGAGAGGCCGGCCGCCCGGTGCAACGACTCCATCAGGCGTCCCTCGCCGAACTGCTCCGGCCCGTCGCGGGCCTCGGTGACGCCGTCGGTGTACAGGACGAGCGAGTCGCCCGGGCGCAGCTCGAGCGTGACCTCCTGGAGCGTCGGGTCGGGCAGCACGCCGAGGAGGGTGCCGGACGCCTCGACCCGCTCGACCGAGCCGTCGGCGCGGACCAACACGGGCCGAGGATGGCCTCCGCACGACACCGATGCCCGAGTTCCCCCGCGGGACGGCGTCAGCTGCACGAGCACCGCCGTCGCGAAGCGGGTGTCGTCGATCTGGTCGAGGATCGCGTCGCTGGTCGCGCGGAGCAGGGCGGCCGGACCGGTGGAGCCGGGTACGCCGGGCAGGCCGGGGGCCACCGCCCGGAGGGTGTGGCGGAACAGCCCGGTCACCGCGGCGGCCGCCGGACCCTTGCCGCACACGTCACCGAGCACCACGTACCAGCCCTGCTCGGTCTCGAACACGTCGTAGAAGTCGCCGCCGATCTCGATGCCCGCCTCGGCGACCCGGTAGTCGGCCCACACGTCGAGGCCGGGGATGTCCGGCAGCGCCGGCGGCAGAAGCGTCTGCTGCAACGCCCGCGCCACCTCGGTGCGCGAATCGAACAGCATCGCCGTGTCGACGGCGGTGGCGGCCCGGCCGGCCACGTTCTCGATCAGCGCCTGGTCGTCGGCGTCGTAGGTGCGCGAGCCGGACTTGACGAGGGTGATGCCGCCCAGCACCCGACCCCGGGCGATCAGCGGGGCGACGAGGGCCGA
>JAAYBP010000461.1 GCA_012730075.1 Acidimicrobiales bacterium
ACCAGCGCTAGCTTTCCGTCCCGGTCGCCGATACGGCGGCCGGGACGGGGCGCGTCCGAGGGGGAGACGATGGAGAGGCGCCGCTGGCTGGCTCCCGAGGTCGTGCAGACGTCGGCCACCGACTGCGGGCCGGCGTCGCTGACCGCCCTCCTGCGCGGGCTCGGCCTCCCCGCCGACACCGGCGAGATCCGCGACCGGTGCCACACCGACGTCGACGGCACCTCGATCGACGCCCTCCAGGACCTGGCGGGCGACGCCGGACTCGACGCCGACCAGGTCGTCGTCCCCGAGGACCACCTGCTCCGCGCCGACGCGGACCTGCTCCCCGCCATCACGGTCACCGTCCTCCCCGACGGGCTGACGCACTTCGTGCTCGCCTGGCGCACCGCCGGCCGCTTCGTGCAGGTGATGGACCCGGCGGTCGGACGGCGCTGGATCACCCGCCGCCGGTTCCTGCGGATGCTGTACCAGCACGAGATGGCCGTCCCGGCTGCGGCGTGGCGGGAGTACGCGGACGGCGACGACCACCTGCGGGTCCTCCACGGACGGTTGGCCGACCTCGGGCTGGGCGAGGCCGACATCGGGGCCCGGATCGACGCCGCCCGGGCCGACGAGGGCTGGCGCGGGCTCGCCCGGCTCGACGCCGCCGCCCGGGCCACGGCCCTCCTCGCCGACGGGCGCCACGTCACCGGCCCCGACCGGGGCGCGACGCTGGCCGCGCTCCTCGACCGACCCAGCGACGACGCCGACCTCCCCCGCCACCTCTGGTCGGCGGCGGCGCGGCCCGCGCCCGCCACGGACGGGAGCGCCGGGCCCGAGGGACCCGACGAGCCGACCGGCCCCGACCAGCCGACCGGGATCGACGAGCCGATCGGGCCCGACGAGCCGACCGGCACCGACCATCCGACCGGGATCGAGGAGCCGACCGGGCCGACCGGCGCCGACGGGCCGACCGGCACGGACGAGCCGGAGCCGGAGCAGGTGCGGCTCCGGGGGGTGGTCGCCCTCACGGTGAAGGGCGTCGTACCCGGAGCCGAGGGCATCGCCGCCGGTCCCGCGCCCGAGCGGGCATCCGACCCGTCCGCGCTCGACGGCCACGGATCGGGGTCGTCCGCGGCGCGGCGGCTGCTCGGCTTCGTCCGCCGCGGCCGTCCCGGCACCGCGCTGGCGGCGACCGTCCTGGCCGTCCTCGCCGGGCTGGTCGGCGTCGCCGAGGCGGTGGCCCTCCGCTCGGTCGTGGCCGGGGCCGACGACGCGGCCGGGATCGGGCTCGGCGTGATCGCCGTGTTCGTCGGCGGGCTCGTCGCGATCACGGTCGTCCAGCACCAGGTCCTGCGGCTGGGCCGTCACCTCGACCTCGGCCTCCGCCGGGCCATCGCCGCCCGGCTCCCCCGCGTCGCCGACCGCTACGTCACCACCCGCCCCGCCTACGACCTCGCCGACCGGGCCCACAGCCTCCACACGATCGGCCAGCTCCCCGAACGCCTGGCCGCGGCGGTGGTCGGCTCGACCCAGGCCCTGGCCGCGGCGGTCGCCGTCGCCGTCATCGAACCGGCCGCCGTGCTGCCCGCCGTCGTGCTGGTGGCGGCCACCGCCGGGGTCACGGCCGCCGGCCAGCCCGGCCTCGCCGAGCGGGACCTCGCCGCCCGCACGGTCGCCGGCACCGTCGGCCAGGGACTCACCGACGCGCTCGAGGGACTGCCCGCGCTGCGGGCCCACGGGGCGGCGCCGGCGCTGGCGTTCCAGCGCGACACGCTGCTGCGGTCGTGGGCGATCGCCGCGCGCGCCCGCCACCGGTGGGCGGCGACGGTGGGCGCGGTCGCCCGCACCGCCGGGCTGCTGGCCGCGGCGTGGGTCCTGGCCGTGCTGGCCCGGGGCGGGGTGGAGGCCGAGGACCTGCTGCTCGCCGGCTTCCTCGCCGTGCTCGCCACCCAGAGCCTCGACGTCGCGGGCGACTCGCTCCGGTCGCTCAGCGGCGGGGTGGCCGCCGCCGACCGGTTGATCGAGCCGCTGACCGCGCCGCTCGAACCCGACGCCGGCCCCGCCGCACGCGACGACGGCCCCGCGCTACCCGACGCCGGTCCCGCGCTACCCGACGCCGGGCGCGACGACGCCGGGCCCGCCGGGCGCGACGGCAATCCGCCCGGGCCCGACTCCGCATCCACCGGCGGGCTACCCGGCGTCGGTGGGCTCGCCGTCGAGCTCCGGGGCGTCGCCGTCGAGGTGGCCGGCGTGACGGTGCTCGCCCCGACCAACCTCCGGATCGAACCCGGCACCCACGTCGCAGTCGTCGGACCCTCGGGGGCCGGGAAGTCCAGCCTCCTCCACGTCGTGCTCGGCCTGATCGAGCCGGGCGCCGGCGAGGTGCTGGTAGGAGACGTCCCCCTCGACCGGGCCCGCCGCGCCGCGCGCCGGGCGACGGCGTGGCTCGATCCCGGCATCACGATCTGGAACGCCACGATCGGCGCCAACGTCGGCTACGGCCAGCCCGACGCGACGCCGGGGACGATCGAGGCGGCCGTGGACGGGTCCGCGCTGGGCCCCGTCGTCGCCGCCCGGCCCGACGGTCTCGAGGCACCGACCGGCCACGGCGGGGCGTTCCTCTCCGGTGGCGAGGGCCAGCGGGTCCGGGTGGCCCGCGCCCTGGCGCGCGACGGGGTCCGCCTCGTGATCGCCGACGAGCCGTTCCGCGGGCTCGACCGTTCCACCCGCGTCGAGCTGGCGGCACGCTGCCGCGACCGCTGGCGCGACGCGACCGTCCTGTGGGCCACGCACGACATGGACGAGGTCGACGGCTTCGACCTGGTCGTCGTGGTCGAGGACGGCGAGATCGTCGAGGCGGGCCCGCCCGGGTCGCTCGGGCCGGGCTCCCGCTACCGGGCCCTGGTCGCCGCCGACGACGACCTCCGCCGGGACGGGTGGGCGGGTGCCGGGTGGCGCACGGTGCGGGTCGACGGCGGGCGCGCCTCGACCATCCCGACCGGGACGGACGTCCGGTGAGCCGCGGCGCGGTCGAAGCCGTGGTCGCCCGGGCCAACGCCCTCGTCGGCGGCGACCTCGACGCCCGGCTGTGGCGCGCCGCCAGCGAGGCGGGGATGGCGGTGCTGCCGGTCGACACCGGCCCGTCGCGCCGGGACCGGCGGTGGACCGGGCCGTTCGTCGTCGCCGGGCCCGACCGGACGCTGCGCGCCGTCGATCGGCTCGACCGGCTCGACCGAGCCACGGAGGACACCGACCACGGCGCCCGACCGCGAGACGCCGACGGCCGCAGCGAAGCCGTTGGCGTATCCGATGCCGGAGGCGGTGCGCTGCTCGACGGGCTGCCGGTGGCCCCGCGCCGGCGGGCGGCCGCCGCCCGCGCGCTCGGCGCTCCGGTGGAGGGTCCGGTGGCGTGGCGGGTCGTCCCCGCCTCCGCGTGGTCGACGCGGCGGGCGCTGCTCGCCGCCGGGGCGGGACGTTGGGCGACCGTCGCCGCCGTCGCCAGCCTCATCACCGTCGCGGCCACCGCCGGCCTGTTCGCGGTGGCGGGCCGGAGCGCGCTCGACGGCGGGCCGTGGATCGGGCCGTGGCTGCTCGCCGGCGGCACCGTCGTGGCCGCCGCCACCGTGCACCTGCTCGCCGCCGGCCGGGCCTCGACCCTCGCCGGCGGGGTGTTGCGGCAGCGCCTGCTCGACGGCGCGTGCGAGCTCGACGAGGACGAGGCGGCCGCCCTCGGGTCGGCCCGGGCGGCGACCTCGCTCGAGGTGGCGACCCTCGACGCCGCCGCGGTCAGCGCCGCCCTCCTGACCATCGAGGGCGCCGCCCAGGTCGTGATCGCCCTCGCCCTCCTCCTCGTGACCGGACC
>JAAYBP010000073.1 GCA_012730075.1 Acidimicrobiales bacterium
ACAACCAGCTCGCCCGGTTCGAGGTCGACCGCGACCGCCCGGAGCTGGTCGAGTTCAACGGCTGGCGCCAGAAGATGTTCATGGACAACCCGGACTTCCGGTACCGGGTCGCGTCCGTCCGCGACGACCGGCGCTACCGGATCGCCGGGACGGTCGGCGACGCCGCGTACCTGTCGATCACCGCCTACGTGTCGGGCGGCGGGTTGGAGGCGGCCGCCGCGTCACGGATCGACCTCGATTCGCTCCACGTCGACGACGAGGGCCGCTTCGAGGTCACCCTCTCCCGCGACGAGCCCACCGGCGGAGGCGACTGGCTGCCCCTGCCGGAGGGGGCATCCGCGGTGTGGGTCCGACACTTCCACCGCGACGTCGACCGCGACCGGCCCGGCGGCTGCACGATCGAGCCGCTCGACGGGGTCGACCCACCGCCGGGGGTCGACGCGGCGAGGTTCGCCCGGCACCTCGCCCGCCTGGGCCGCTCGATCGAGGCGATCCCTGCCGTCGTGGCCGCGGCGGTCGCCGACGACCTGGCCCGCCCGAACCGGGTCCGCCCGTGGTCGGAGATGGCGGGCGGGGCCGCGTTCACCGAGCCGGGCATCCGGTACCTGCGGGGCTCGTGGCGTCTCGCACCGGACGAGGCCCTCGTGATCGAGGGGGAGCCGCCGCCGTGCCGGTACTGGAACGTCCTGCTCTACAGCCGGGTCCTCAACTCGCTCGACCACCGCCACCGCCCGGTGTCGCGAACCGACGGCACGACCCGACTGATCGACGGGCGCTACCGGTTCGTGCTGGCCGCCGACGACCCGGGCGGGCCGGGCGACTGGCTCGACACCGAGGGCCGCGACGTCGGGTTGTTCGTGTTCCGCTTCCTCCACCCGACCGCCGACCCCGCGCTCCCCACCGTGCGGGTCGTCCCCATGTCCGAGCTGGACGCCTGACCGTGTGGCGGCCCGCACCCCCGAGCGCGACCGCCCGCGCCGCGCGCGAGGCGGCCGAGGCCGACCGGTCGGCGCGGCCCGAGCGCTACCGCCTCGACGTCGACGCGGTGGCCGCCGCCGCGGCCCGGCGGGCCGGGGACGAGGACCGCTTCGCCGCGGGTTGGCGCGAGGGGCTCGAGCGCTACCTGGGCTCGGCGGCCGGGGACGGGCGCCTCACCGCGCTCGGAACCGCCCAGGCGATCCGCACCGCGATCGGCCGGCTGCGCAGCGGGGCGGCGATGGCCCGCTTCGCCGAGGTCGAGCCCGACCGGGTCGCGCGGCCGATCGCCCCGCCGATCTTCATCACCGGCGGGTGGCGCACCGGCACCACGTTCCTGTTCCGATTGCTCGCGACCGACCCGCGGCTGCGGGCCCCGCTGCCCGCCGAGCTGTCGGACCCGGCCCGGCTGGCCGGGCTGGAGGGCGTCCAGCGCGAGGCGCACCTCGACACCAGCGCCGCGGCCCACGACGCCCTGTACGACCTCAACCCGGAGCTGCGTGCGATCCACGACTCGGGCGGCCGCCTGCCCGAGGAGTGCGCGCTCGCGCTCGGCACCGACCTGCGCAACTGGGCTTTCCCGTCGACGATGCGGCTCGACGGGTACGCACGCTGGCTGGCCGACGAGGACCTCACGCCCTCCT
>JAAYBP010000462.1 GCA_012730075.1 Acidimicrobiales bacterium
GGAAAGGCGCCGAACTCGTCGAGCACCGTCAGCGCCGTCTCGAACAGGCCGTCGAGGGCCAGGAACGCGTCGGGCACGGCGACGCGTCGGACGACCGAGCAGCTCACGTCGCCCTCGTTCCACTGGTCGCCGGCGAGGGCGGTGACCATCGCCAGGTGGCCGCCGAGGATCACCGTCAGGCCGCCGATGCGCTCCGCGGACCGGGTGTTCATCTTGTGCGGCATCGCCGACGAACCCACCTGCCCGGGCTTGAACCCCTCGGTGACCAGCTCGATGCCCGCCATCAGGCGGATCGTCTTGGCGAGCGAGGCCGGACCGGCGGCGAGCTGGACGAGGGCGGACACGACGTCCAGGTCGAGCGACCGCGGGTAGACCTGCCCGACGCTGCCGAGCACGTGGTCGAAGCCGAGCGCGTCGGCGACGGCCCCTTCGACCGCGGCCACCGCCGCGTCGGAGCCGAGCAGATCGAGCATGTCCTGCTGGGTGCCGACCGGGCCCTTGATCCCGCGCAGCGGGTAGCGGGCGAGCAGGTCGTCGACGCGCTGCACGGCGAGGAGGAGCTCCTGGCCGGCGTTGGCGAAGCGCTTGCCGAGCGTGGTGGCCTGCGCCGGGACGTTGTGGCTGCGGCCGGTCAGCACGGTCAGCTCGTGCTCGGTGGCCCGCTCGGCGAGCCGGGCCAGCACCGCCACCGAGCGTCGCCGGACCAGCAGCAGCGCATCGCGGATCTGCATCTGCTCGACGTTCTCGGTGAGGTCTCGCGAGGTCATGCCGGCGTGGACGGCCTCGTGGCCCGCGAGCGCGTTGAACTCCTCGATGCGGGCCTTCACGTCGTGTCGGGTCACGCGCTCGCGTGCCGCGATCGACTCGAGGTCGACGTCGTCGACCACCGCCTCGTAGGCCTCGATGACCCCGTCGGGGACGTTGGCGCCCTGATCGCGCTGGGCCCGGAGCACGGTCAACCACAGGCGGCGCTCGCGCCGGATCTTCGCCGCTGCGCTCCACAGGTCGACCATCTCGGCGCTGGCGTAGCGCTGGGCGAGGACGTTCGGGAGGGAGCCGGTCACCGGCCAAGCGTAGGCGCCGGGCCCGTGGCCTGGGCCATGTGACCCAGTTTGCTCAAGGACCACTCTCCGCGTCCGACCTCGTCCTGGTGAGCCTGGCGCCGACCACCTTCGCGGGCAGTGACACCTGCGTCCTCCACCCCTTCGAGCTGGCCGATCACATCTGCCACCAGTGCGGCAACTGGCACTGCGACGGCTGCGTCGTGCACCCGTGGGGTCCCCGCAAGCCCGCGCTCTGCGTGGCGTGCGCGATCGGGCGCGGCGGGGTGCGCAAGAACTCCGGCATGGTCCAGGCCCGAACGGCGAAGGAGATCCGGCGGATCGAGCGCCAGGAGCGCAAGCAGAGCCGCGAGGCGGCCCGGCGCCCGGTGGTGATCACGTCGAACGGCATCGACCGCTCCGGTGCCCTGGCCGAACCCGACACCGCGTCGCCGCGGCGCGGCGTCCGCCAGCGCTTCGGGCTGTTCTAGGTCGCCGCTCGGCGGCGGCGGACTAGCCGGCCAGGTTGGCCGCGGCGCGACGCTCCCGATCGACGGCCAGGGCGTCGGCGAGACCGGCGTCGGACACGGCGAGCATCTGCACCACGAGGAGGGCGGCGTTGACCGCGCCTCCGACCGCGACGGTCGCGACCGGGATGCCCGGCGGCATCTGCACCGTGGAGTAGAGCGCATCGACCCCGTTGAGGGCGCCGCTCGCCAGCGGCACCCCCACGACCGGCAGGGTGGTGTGGGCGGCTACGACCCCGGCCAGGTGGGCCGCCATGCCGGCCCCGCAGATGAAGGCCGAGTAGCCCTCCTCTCGGGCGGTCGACACCAGCGCGGTCACCTCGGCGACGTTGCGGTGGGCCGACAGGACGCGCACGTCGGCCTCGATGCCGAAGTCGGTCAGCGTCGCCGCCGCCTTCTCCATCGTCGGCCGGTCGTTGGGCGACCCCATCAGGATCGCGACCTTGTAGGTGCTCACCCGGGCGACCGTAGCCGTCGCCCCGGCGACACCGACCCGTCCGACGACTCGAGCCCGGCTCCGATAGCCGTCAGGTATCGCCCGCGAGCCGGTCGAGCAGCAACTCGACGTTCTCGAGGTCGCGCCGCGTCACGACACCCACCACGCTCTCGCCCTCTATGACGGCGACCGCGTCGCTGTCGGAGGCGCGCAGCCGCGCCGCCACCACGGACACGGGTTCGTCGGGGCGGGCGGGTACTAGGTCCGTGCGCGCCATCTCGATCGCCGTGACGTTCGGCCAGTCGTCCTCGGATACCTCGGCGACATCGGCCAGGGCGATGAGCCCCACGTACCGGGAGCCCTCGGTGACCGGCGCCCAGCGTCGGTTCCGGCGCATCATCTCCGGCGCGACACGATCCAGGCTGAGCGACGCATCGACCGTGTCGACGTTCGGCGACATGATCTCGGCCACGGGCAGGCGGGTGAGCGGCTCGAGGTCCGGCGCCCGTTCGTTGCGCTGGTACGCGCTGAAGCTGTGGGGGCCCATCGTGATCTGCGCGGTGGCCGCGGCGAGCAGGGCGGGCACGAGGAAGCCGGGCTGGCCCGTCGCCTCGGCCACGAAGGCCACCCCGGCGAGGGGAGTGCGATAGCCCGCGCCGAGGAACGCGGCGATGCCGATCGTCGGCAGCAGCCGGGCGTTCGGCGCCTGGACGATCTGCTGGCAGATCGCGCCGATGATCGCGCCCTGGGTCACCAGGGGGATGAACAGACCACCGATCCCTCCGCCCGCGACGCCGAGCCAGGTGGTGAGCGCGCGCAGCGCCAGCACCGCGACCAGCACCGTGACCGTGCGGTCGGGGTCGGTCGCCCAGGCGATGGTCTCGTAGCTGGGGCCGAGGTGGAAGGGTCCGCCGAGCCACCAGTGGCCGAGCGGGGCGATCACCGCGATCGCCGTGGCGGCGCCGAGCACGCGGACCGGACCGGACACCGGGATGTCCTTGGCGTGCGCCAGCGCGACCGCCCCGAAGCGGGCGAGGACGCCGCAGCACGCCCCGAGCAGGACGCCACCGCCGAGGTCGCGGAGGTCGAACGGCGCGCTACCACCGGTCGCGAGCAGCGGCTCGGTGCCGATGAGCGCGACGTAGGAGAGGTACGCGACCCCGGACGCCACGAGGGTGGGGAGCAGGGCCCGGCGGGCCAGATCGGACCGGTAGGGGACCTCCAGGGCGAACACGACCCCGGTGAGCGGAGCCTTGAAGACCGCGGCCACCCCGGCCGCCGCCCCGGCCACCATCAGCACCTTCGCGTCGTCGCGGCGCAGCCTCGATCCGAACCGCTCGTCGATGCTCGAACCGACGGTGCCGCCGATCAGCATGGCTGGCCCCTCGAACCCGAACGCGTTGCCGGAACCGAGCGTCACCGCGGAGGCGACGACCTTGTGCACCGCGTGCCGCACGGTGAGCCGTCCATCGCGCTGGTGGTACGCCCGCACGTAGGCGTCGGTCGTCGTCGTGTCCGAGCTACCCCACAGGACCCCCAACGCGTAGACCACGACCAGTCCGAGGGCGGGGATCGCCGCGAGCATCCACGCCGGGCGGTCGAGGACCCAGCCCACGGTCGGCTGGACCGCGGCGTCGAATCCGGCCACGGCCACCCCGGTGATCGCCCCGGTCGCCGTCGCGAACAGGAGGACCAGGTGGAACCCGGCGCCGTCGGCCGCGCTCGGACCCGAGACCACATCCGGCCCCGCCGGCCGGCTCACCACGGCACCGGGGTCACCGTCGGTTCCTCTCCCGCGGCGTTCCGGAAAGCCGCCGGTGCGTAGTTCCGGGGCCTTGGGGAGGACATCTGTGCATACTGCAACGGCTGGTCCGCACAGGTGTAGTGGACCTGCACGGGCAGACGATCCGACGACGGATCGACCGCGGCGCCATGTGTCGTCAGCGGGCGATGTCGGTGCGGTGGTGCCGGCCCGGCCAGGAGATCTCCGCCAGGGCGGCGTAGGCGCGGTCGCGGGCGGCGGCGATGTCGGGGCCCCGCCCGACGACGTCGAGCACCCGGCCGCCGGCGGTGACGAGCCGGCCCTGATCGTCGAGGCCCACTCCCGCGCACAGCACCTCGACACCCTCGACCGCCCGCGCCGCGTCGAGGCCCTCGATCACGTCGCCGGTGCGAGGCGACGACGGGTAGCCCTCGGCCGCGGCGACCACGAGGACCGCCGGATCGGGGTCGACCGTCACCGGATCGGCCCCGGTCAGGTCGCCGGACGCGGCCGAGGCGAGCAGGGCGGCGAGGTCGGACGTGAGCCGCAGCAGCACGACCTGCGAGTCGGGATCGCCGAAGCGGATGTTGTACTCGATCAGCTTCGGGCCCTCGGGCGTGAGCATCAGCCCCGCGTACAGCACACCCCGATAGTCGATGCCGCGCGCGCGGAGGGCGGCGAGCGTCGGGAGCGCGAAGCGGTCGACGGCCACCCCGGCGAGGTCCGGCGGCTCCGCCGCGAACGGCGACCACGCCCCCATGCCGCCCGTGTTGGGCCCGGTGTCGCCGTCGCCGACCCGCTTGTAGTCCTGGGCGGGGGGCAGGGCGACGGCGCGCTCGCCGTCGCACACGAGGAACACCGACGCCTCCGGCCCGGTCAGCCCCTCCTCGATCACGACCCGCCGCCCGGCGGCACCGAACGCGTCGCCGGACAGCTTCGCCCGCACGTCGTCGATGGCCTCGGCGAGCGACTCGGTGACCAGCACCCCCTTGCCGGCGGCGAGGCCGTCGGTCTTGACCACGTACAGGCCCGGCAGCGTCTCGAGGAAGGCCACCGCAGCGTCGAGGTCGTCGAAGGACCCGAACCGGGCGGTCGGCAGGTCGGCGTCGGCCGCCAGCTCCTTCATGTACCCCTTCGAGCCCTCGACCTGAGCCCCGTCGGCCCCGGGCCCGAACACGAGGCGGCCGGTGGCGCGCAGGCGGTCGGCGAGGCCGTCGACGAGCGGCTGCTCGGGGCCGACGACGAACAGGTCGGCGTCGATCTCCTCGGGGGGCGTGGCGACGGAGCCGGGGATGCCGGGGTTGCCCGGCGTGACGACCACGTCGGCGGTGCGCCCGAGGGCGACCGCGAGACCGTGCTCGCGCCCGCCGCCGCCGACGACGCAGACCCTCACCGATCGCGCCGGTGGACGAACTGGTCGCGCCCGGGCCCGGTGCCGACCAGGGTCACCGGCACGCCCACCTCGGCCTCGAGCCGGTCGAGGTAGGCCGCGGCCGCGGGCGGCAGTCCCGACGGCTCGGTGACCGAGGACAGGTCGGTGCCCCAGCCCTCCATCTCCTCGTACACGGGCACGGCGCGGTGGAGGTCGGACTGGTGGTACGGGAGCTGCTCGACCCGCCGGCCGTCGACCTCGTAGGCGACGCACAGCTTCACCGTGTCGAGCGTGTCGAGGATGTCGAGCTTGGTGATCGCCAGCTCCGACAGCGAGTTGAGGCGCACCGCGTGGCGCAGCATCACCGCGTCGAACCATCCTGGGCGGCGGCGCCGGCCGCTGTTGGTGCCGTACTCGTGGCCGACGTCGACGAAGTGGTCGCCGAGGCGGATCTCCTCGTCGTCGGCGCCCTCGCGCGGCTTGCCACC
>JAAYBP010000463.1 GCA_012730075.1 Acidimicrobiales bacterium
ACTGCGCCGGGTCGAGCCCGGGCGGGAGGTCGTAGGTCCCGTCGGCCCGGACCGGACCGAGCGACACGAGCCGGGTGACGTCGGTGTCGATCATCCACACCTCGAGGAACCCGTCCCCGGGGTCGACGTCCGAGATGTCGAGCCGGAGCCGGAGCTCCCCGTCGGCGTCGACGAGCTCGACCTCGCCGGACCCGGCCGGCCCCAGTGACCCCAAGGGCGTCGATGCCACGACCGTGGGCTCGGCGGAGGGTTGGCGGACCAGTGCGGCCACCCCGACGATCAGGACCACGGCCGCGGCGACCGCCCCGATCACCCAGGGCAGACGCCGGCGCGACGAGAGGTCGGTGGCCGTCGCTGACCCGCCGGGCCGATGCGCGGGCGGGTCGTCCTGCCGGGGCCCGCCGACCGGTGCCACGTTCTCGACCGGACCGACGTCATCGCTCGGCGGGCCGACATCGACGGTCCGGACGGCCGCGGGGGAAACGGGTCCGCCGGACACGCCGGTCTCGGCGGCGATGCGCTCCCAGAGCCCCGCCGGGGGGCGTTCCCAGTCCGGGTCCGACAGCGGGACCCGGCCGGCGAGGGCTCTGAGCTCCGCCAGCTCGTCCCCGTCGTCGTGCTCGGCTCTCGAGCTGTGATCGTCACCCAACGCCCTCACCTCCTTCCATGTGGTCGCGGAGTCTCACCAGCGCACGGCGCATGTCGCTCTTGACCGTACCGAGCGGGAGATCGAGCCTCATGGCGATCTGCTGGTGGGTGAGGTCCCCGTGGAAGGCGAGCTCCACGACCCGACGCGGGCGCTCGGGCAGCGTCTCGAGGGCGTGCGCGAGGAGCAGCCGATCGGCGAGGGCGTCCTCCATCGGCGACGCGGGCTCGGCGATGTCCACGGTCTCGTCGTCGGCCCGAGGGGTCGGGATCCGCGGTGCGGCGCGCCGGGCGTCGAGCACCCGGTAGCGGGCGATGCCCATGAGCCACCCGGCCAGCGTGCCCTTCGACGGATCGAAGCGGTCCCGCGAGCGCCACGCGCTGACGAACGTCTCCTGGGTGCAGTCGGCCGCGCTGTCGTGGTCACCCAGGGCCCGACGGCAGTAGGTGAACACGAGCGAGCCGAACCGCTCCCACGCCACGTGCAGCGCATCGTCGCCACCTTCGATCCATGCCTGTTCCGCTTCGGCGTCCGCCGTGCTCCAGGCGCCGGTCGAGGAGGTGGCCACCGGGACAACGTACCGGGGCCGGCGCCTCTCATCGTGACGACGGGACGGCGCGGGCGGTCGAGCAGCGCGCCACCGAGATCGGCGGCGGTCGGCGACGGGACGAAGAGGATGAGCGGGCTCATGGCGATCTCGGGGTCACCTCCTGCTTCGTCCGCGCCGTTCGGTTCGGATGCAGAGCGGACCCGTTCGGAAGAAATCTTCCTCCCGGTGCATCCGCGGCGCCCGGTGGTCACGAAGGAGTGGCCGTAACCGTCCCTCCCACCCAGGAGAACCACCATGAGGACCACCCCCGCCCGACTGTCCGCATCGGTCGTCGCCCTCGCTCTGCTGTTCGCCGCCTGCGGCTCCGACGGCGACGACGACGCGACCGACGAGGAGACGCCCACCACCGCGATGGCCGACGAGACCACCGGGGGCGACGCCGACGAGCCGGCCACCGACGACACGTCGGCGGACGAGCCCTCCGACAGCGGTGACACGGCCGAGGCCGAGGCGGACATCGTCGATACCGCCATCGAGGCGGGCGACTTCGAGACGCTCGTCGCGGCGGTCCAGGCCGCCGAGCTCGAGGAGACCCTCCGCGGCGATGGGCCCTTCACGGTGTTCGCCCCGTCCGACGACGCCTTCGCGGCGCTGCCCGAGGGCACGGTCGACACCCTCCTCCAGGACCCGACCGGTGACCTGACCGGGATCCTCAGCTACCATGTGGTCGAGGGCGCGGTGATGGCCTCCGACGTGGCCGGCCTGGACGGTCAGGAGGTCACGACCGTGAACGGCGCTGCCTTCACCGTCAACGTCGGCGACGACGGCGCGGTGTCGATCACCGATGCCGCGGGCAACGAGGTGAACGTGGTCTCCACCGACATCGAGACGGCCAACGGCGTCATCCACGTCCTCGACGGCGTGCTGATGCCCGGGTGATCGCCGAACCCCTCGTGACCGGCCGACCGGCCTCGATGATGCCCGCCGGGTCCCCCGCCCGGCGGGCATCGCCCGTTGCCCCGAGAGGTGGACCGATGCCGATGTGCCCGCGCCCCGACTCCGCTCCCGCCGTCACGAGCCGGCGGTCCGGATCGATCGCGGGGCGCCGTCCGCGTCGTGTCGCTCGGATCTCTTCGGGGAAGGGCGGCCCGGTGCACCCGGCGTCCCCCCCCTGGCGGTGACCTGTGATGCCGTGGTGGGTCGTGGCCGGCTGGATGCTGGGATGGGTCCTGCTGTGGCGCCTCCCCCGGCTCGCACCACCGTCGTCCTCCACGGGGGACCCGGCCACGGTGTCGGTCGTGATCCCGGCCCGCGACGAGGCGGACCGCCTGCCGATCCTGTTGGGATCCCTCGACCGCCAGGACCGCAGACCGGACCAGATCATCGTGGTCGACGACGGCTCCCGCGACGGCACCGCTGAGGTGGCGGCCTCGTTCCCCGGTGTCGACGTGATCGACGCCCCTCCGGTGCCGGCGGGCTGGATGGGCAAGCCGTGGGCGTGCGCCACCGGCGCGGCGACAGCCCGCGGCCACCTCCTCGTGTTCCTCGACGCCGACGTCGAGCTGGCGCCGTCCGCCCTCGCCTCGCTGGAGAGCTCCTGGCACGCCCGCGGCGGGCTGGTGTCGGTCCTCCCCTGTCACCACATCCGCCGGCCGGTGGAAGCGCTCTCGCTGCCGTTCAACGTCGTGTCGGCGATGGGTCTCGGCGTGGGGTCGCTCGTGCCCCCGTCCCGGGAGTGGGGGGCGGCCGGACCGTGCATGATCACCTCGCGCGACGACTACTGGCGCGTCGGCGGGCACGGGACCGTGGCCGGTGAGGTGGCCGAGGACCTGTCACTGGCCGAGTGCTACCGGGTGGCGGGACTGCCGATCAGCTGCCTCGGGGGCCGCGACCTCGTGCGCTACCGCATGTACCGCGGCCTGAGGGGGATCTTGGAGGGATGGACGAAGAACCTCGCCATCGGCGCGGGGCGGACCCCCCTCGTCCGGTCGCTGGCGGTGGTCGCGTGGGTCACGGCCCTGCTGGTGACCGCGTGGGGCCTCCGGGACCGGCCGGCCACCGCCACCGAGCTGCTCGGGTGGGTCCTGACCTACCTGGCGGTCGCCGTCCAGCTCGGGCTGCTGGGTCGCAAGGTCGGGCGGTTCGGGCCGGCGGCGTCGGCCTGGCCGGCACTGATGGCGGTGTTCGTCCTGGTGTTCGTGCGCTCGGCGGTGCACACGGTGGTGTTGCGCCGGGTCCGGTGGAGCGGGCGCAGCAACGCCGTCGCCCTCGGGCGCCGGCGGATCGCTCCCGCCCACGATCCCGGGGGGAACGGCGCTCAGCCGCCGCGGCGGGCGATCAAGCGGTCGAGCCGGCCTCGGTTGTAGCGCTGGATGATGATGAAGGGCGCGGTGAAGAGCACCCCGAAGACCGCCATGGCGGCGGCGAGCGCCGGCCGGCACCACAACAGGTGGACCGGGGTCGAGGCGAGGATGAGCCAGTGGACGCGCTCGGCCCGGATCGTCTCGCGACGGAAGTGGCGCAGGTCCTCGGTGGCGCGGGACCGGATCCGGCGCTTCGGGTAGCCGCCGGCGAAGACCCCGCCCGCCTCGGGGACGCTGTCCTTCCACCGCGTCACCCGCAGCCGCCGCTGCCAGACCGCCCCGTCCTCCTCCCAGGAGCGCAGCCGTGTGAATGGACCGGTTCGGCTCAGGCGCTCGGGCGGCAGACGGGCGGCCCACCTGCCGGCCACCAGCGACACCAGGAACCACGTGAGCGACGACGCTCCCACCGCCCACCCGTCGCCGACGTCGAGCGGCGGGGCGACCATCTCGTCACCCCCGCCGGGCGCGGAAGGCGGCCGCCGCGTCGTCGAGGTCGACGAGACGGTCCGGGTACCCCGCGGCCTCGGACCACGGACCGTGCCGGAGCCACGGCCGATGGATCGACCGCCCGTCGAGGTCGGCCAGCTCGGGCACCCACCGCCTGACGTACTCACCCTCGGGGTCGTAGCGATCCGCCTGGCGCAGCGGGTTGAGGACGCGGTTCGGCCGGGTGTCGGTGCCGGTGCCCGCGACCCACTGCCAGTTGGCGGAGTTGTTGGCGATGTCGCCGTCGACGAGCCACCGGAGGAACCAGTCCGCTCCTCGGCGCCAGTCGACGTAGAGGTGCTTGGTCAGGAACGACGCGGTGATCAGGCGGGCCCGGTTGTGCATCCACCCCTCGTGGCGCAGCTGGCGCATGCCGGCATCGACGATGGGGTACCCCGTGAGGCCCTCCCGCCAGGCGTCGAGCTCCTCGCTCTCCCCCCGCCACCTGTCACCCCGGGGCCGGAGCTCGACGCTCGACATGCGCGGGTGATCCGCGGTGACCTGGTGGTGGAAGTCGCGCCAGCACACCTGCCGCACGACCGGTTCGCCTCCTCGCTGGTCGCCGATCCGGGTCGCCACCTCAAGCGGCGACAGACAGCCGAAGTGCAGGTAGGGGCTCAGCCGGGAGGTCGCATCGGCGGCCAGGTCGTCGCGCCGCCCGTCGTCGTCGTGCGACGAGGCCGACCAACGCCGGAGCCGCAGGCGGCCCGCCGTCTCGCCACCGGGCGCGACGGCGGGCGATCGGTCGCCCCCGACGAGGCGATGCCAGGCGGGGATTCGCCCGGCCGCCAGCCCGGTGGGCACCGGGACGCGCCGTGGGGTCGCGGCGAGGGGCCGCCACGGGTGCGCTCGCCACGCCCGCCAGTAGGGCGTGAAGACGCGGTAGGTGTCACCCCCCTGGCTCGGGCGCACCTCGCCGGGGGGCACGACCGTCACCCCCGGGAACGTCCGGAGCCCGAGCCGGGCCTCCGCGCAGGCCTCGGCGAAGCGGCGCTCCCGCCGCTGGGCGTGGGACCCGACGTCCGCGCTGGCGTGGATCGCCCGGGCGCCGACCTCGTGGGCGACGCGCAGCGACTCCTCGACCGGGTCCCCCGACCGGACGAACAGGGTGCCGCTCCGCTCGCGCAACGAGCGGCGCAGGTCGCGAAGGCTGTCGACGAGGAACCCCACCCTGTTGGGGGCGGCGAACGGCCCGTCGAGCACCGTCGGGTCGAGGACGAACAGGGGGACGACCCGGACGGATGCGCTGAGTGCGGCCGCGAGGGCGGGGTGGTCGTGGACCCGCAGGTCCCGGTTGAGGACGACCACGATCGGATCGTCGGACGGGGTCACCCGGGACACCGCCGCGACGTCACCGCACCGCGCCTGTCACGACGCGATCCGCCCGTCCTCGATGTGGACGGTGCGGTCGGCGTAGTGGGTGATGCGGTCGTCGTGGGTGACGATGATCGATGACGTGCCGCGCGCCTTCATCTCGTCACGGATGAGCCTCACGACCTGGTCGCCGAGCTTCGAGTCGAGCGCCGAGGTGGGCTCGTCGAAGAGCACCAGCGCGGGGTCGTTCATCAGGGCACGCCCGATCGCGACCCGCTGGCGCTGACCACCCGACAGCGCTGCGGGCAGGTTGCCCGCCCGGTCGGTGAGGCCGAGCTCCTCCAGGAGCTGGTCGGCGCGCTCCTTGGCCTTGCGCCCGTCCCGG
>JAAYBP010000464.1 GCA_012730075.1 Acidimicrobiales bacterium
ACCGGGCGCCACCGGACCGCCCGACGGACCCGATCCGCGGGGCACCGGACCGCTCTACCCCGTCGGGCTGATCCTCGCCGGACGGCCGGTGCTGGTGGTCGGCGGCGGCACCGTCGCCGCCCAGAAGGCCGCCGAGTTGCTCCACTGCGGCGCCACGGTCACCGTCGTCGCCCCCGAGATCGACCCCGCCCTGCGGGCCGACGACCGCGTCACCTGCGAGGCGCGTCCGTACCGGTCCGGCGAGGTCGCGGGGTACCGGTTCGCCGTCGCCGCGACCGACGACCCGGCCGTCAACCAGGCGGTCTACGACGACGGCGAGGCGGCCGGCGTGTGGGTCAACGCCGCCGACGACCCGGCCCGCTGCTCGGCGACCCTGCCGTCCCGGGTGCGCCGGGGGAGCCTGCTCGTCACCGTGTCGACCCAGGGCCGCAGCCCCGCCCTCGCGGTCCACCTGCGCCGCCGCCTGGAGCAGGAGATCGGCCCCGAGTACGCGCTGCTGCTCGACCTCCTCGCCGAGGCCCGTGATCGCATCCGCGCCGCCGGCGGATCGACCGAGGGGCTCGATTGGCAGGGCGCCATCGAGTCGGGGATGCTGGAGGAGATACGCGCCGACCGGATCCACGGCGCGGAGGAGCTGTTGCGGACGTGCCTGCCGTCGTCATCGGCCTGAACCACCGAACGATGCCGCTCGACCTGTTCGAGCGGTTCACGATCGACCACGCCCGCCTGCCCAAGGCGCTGTCGATGCTGACCTCGTGCGACAACGTCACCGAGGCCGTCGTCGTGTCGACCTGCAACCGCACCGAGGTGTACCTGGTGGCCGATCGCTTCCACGGCGCCTTCCAGGAGGTACGCGACGCGCTGAGCGACCTGTCGCACGTGGCCTCCGGCGACTTCGCCGACCACCTCTACGTCCACTACGACGAGGCCGCCGTCGGGCACCTGTTCCGGGTGGCGTCCGGCGTCGAGAGCGACGTGCTCGGCGACACCGACGTCCTCGGCCAGGTCCGCCGGGCGTGGGCCACCGGGGTCGAGGAGGGCTCGATCGGGCCGGGCCTCAACCTGCTGTTCCGCCACGCGGTCGAGACCGGCAAGCGGGCCCGCACCGACACCGGCATCGCCCGCGGCACCGCGTCGGTGTCGCACGCGGCGGTCGAGATGGCCACCGACCACCTCGGTTCGATCGACGGGCGCACCGTGCTCGTCGTCGGCACCGGGTCGATCGGGCGGGCGATGGCGGTCGCCCTGCGCAAGGCCGGCGCCGGACGGGTGCTCGTCGCCAACCGCACCCGCACCCACGCCGAGGAGCTGGCGTCCGACGTCGGGGGTGAGGTCGTCGCCCTCGCGGACCTGGGCCGTGCCATCGTCGACTGCGACGTGCTGCTCACCTCGACCGGAGCATCGTCGGTCATCATCGACCACGGCGACCTCGAGAGCGTCCTGGCCCGCCGCGGCGGAGCACCGCTCCTCGTCGTCGACGTCGCCGTCCCCCGCGACGTCGATCCCGCCGTCGGTCACCTGCCCGGGGTGACGCTGTTCGACATCGACGACCTCCAGCGCTTCGCGTCCGCCGGCGCCCGCGAGCGGACCCGGGAGATCGCCGCGGTCGAGGCGATCATCTCCGACGAGGTCGACCGGTACACGACCGAGGTCGTCGCCCGCTCCGCCGCCCCCCTCGTCGCCTCGCTGCACGAGCGGGCCGAGGCGGTGCGCCGGGCCGAGCTCGACCGCCACGCCGGACGCCTCACCGGGCTGTCCGACCGCGAGCGGGCTGCGGTCGAGGCCGTCACCCGCGGCATCGTCGCCAAGGTGCTCCACGATCCGACCGTCGCGGTGAAGGCCAACGCGGGCACGCCCACCGGCGACCGGCTCGCCGACTCGCTGCGGCTGCTGTTCTCCCTCGACGTGGCCGCCGATCCCGCGGGCGCGTCCGGAAGCGGCGCCGAGGGCGAACCCGAGGCCGCCACCGGGCCCGACGGCCCCGCGCGTGGTGCCCGGGGCGGCTCCGACCCCGCCGCCGGCTGACGGGAACGTGACCGCCGGGCGGGGCACCGGGCCGTCGACGCCGTCCCCGCGCCGGGTGATCCGCCTCGCCACCCGATCGAGCCCGCTCGCCGTCTGGCAGGCCGAGCACGTCGCCGCCGGGCTGCGCGCCGCCCACCCCGGCCTGGAGGTCGAGCTGGTGCGCACCGACACGCTCGGCGACCGGCGCCTCGACGTCCCGCTCTCGGAGCTGGGCGGCAAGGGCGTGTTCGCCACCGAGGTGCAGCGCCTCGTGCTCGACGGGCGGGCCGACGCCGCCGTCCACTCCGCCAAGGACCTCCCCGCCGTCACCGCCCCCGGCCTCGCCCTCGCCGCGCTGCCCGAGCGGGGCGACGCCCGCGACGCGCTCGTCGGCGGCCGCCTCGACGCCCTGCCCGCCGGGGCGACGGTCGCCACCGGGTCGCAGCGGCGCCGGGTCCAGCTCCTCGAACGGCGGCCGGACCTCGCCGTCGTCGGCCTCCGCGGGAACATGGCCACCCGCCTCGCCGCGGTCGGCGCCGAGCGCGAGGGCCGGACGGTCGACGCCGTCGTGGTGGCGGCGGCCGCCCTCCAGCGCCTCGGGCTCCACGATCGGATCGACGAGGTGCTCGGCGCCGACGCGATCGTGCCCCAGGTCGGCCAGGGCGCCCTCGCGGTCGAGGTGCGGTCCGGCGACGACGCGGCCGCCGCGCTGGTCGCCGCGCTCGACCACCCGGCGACCCGCACGAGCGTCGAGGCCGAGCGGGCGTTCCTCGCCGAGCTGGGAGGCGACTGCGACCTGCCCGCCGGCGCCCACGCCGCGCCGCCCGCGCCGGACGGATCGGTAACGCTGTCGGCCGTGCTCGCCGCGCCCGACGGCACCGTCCACCGCCGCCGCGGCACCGACCGCGACCCCCACGCGCTCGGTGTCCGCCTCGCCCGCGACCTCCGCGCCGCCCTCGGAGCCGCCCCGTGACCGTGTACCTGGTCGGGGCGGGACCCGGCGACCCCGGCCTCCTGACCCTGCGGGGCGCCGAGGTGCTGGCGCGGGCGGACGTCGTCGTGCACGACCGGCTGTCGGCGGCGTCGCTCCTCGACCTGGCCCCATCGGGCGCCGAGCGGATCGACGTCGGCAAGGCGCCCGGCCACGCGCGCCTCGACCAGACCGGCATCAACGCCCTGCTCGTCGAGCGCGGCCGACGCGGCGAGGAGGTCGTCCGGCTCAAGGGAGGCGACCCGTTCGTGTTCGCCCGCGGCGGCGAGGAGGCGGCCGCGCTGGAGGCCGCGGGCGTCGCCTACGAGGTCGTACCCGGCATCTCGTCGGCGCTCGCCGCTCCCGCCTACGCCGGTATCCCGGTGACGCTGCGGTTCTCGTCGACCGCGTTCACCGTGATCACCGGCCACGAGGACCCGGCCGCGGGCGAGGGCACCGTCGACTGGGAGGCGGCCGCCCGCCTCGGCGGCACCCTCGTCGTGCTGATGGGCGTCGCCCGGTGGCCGAGGATCGCCCGCCGCCTGCTCGACGCGGGCATGGCCCCCGACACGCCCGCCGCCGCCGTGCGCTGGGGCACCCGACC
>JAAYBP010000465.1 GCA_012730075.1 Acidimicrobiales bacterium
ACCGACGGGGGCCTCCCGTGACCGGAGTCGCGGGCGACACGGTCGGGGTCGTCGTCATGGCCTACGGCACGCCCGCCACGCCCGCCGACGTCGAGGCCTACTACACCCACATCCGCCGGGGTCGCCCGCCGACGGCCGAGCAGCTCGCCGACCTCGTCGCCCGCTACGACGCCCTCGGCGGCACGTCGTCGATGGCCCGGCGCACCGCCGCCCAGGTCGAGGCGATCGCCACCGCGCTCGAGGCGCGTCGGCCCGGCGCGTTCCGGGTCGCCCTCGGCCAGAAGCACGCCGCCCCCTTCATCGAGGACGCCGCCGCCGAACTCACCGGAGCGGGCGTCGGGCGGTTCGTCGGGCTCGTGCTCGCCCCGCACTTCTCCCGGGCGAGCGTCGGGGAGTACCAGGCCCGGCTGGCCGAGGCGGCCGCCGGCGGGGGCGCGACCGCGGTCGGCATCGAGCGGTGGGCCGACGACCCGGCGTGGATCGACTTCACCGCCCGGGCGGTCACCGACGGCCTCGCCGGGCTGCCCGTCGCCAGCAAGGTGCTGTTCACCGCCCACTCGCTGCCCGAGCGGGTGCTGGTCGACGACCCCTACGCCGAGGAGCTGGCCGCCAGCGCCCGGGCCGTCGCCGCCCGCGCCGGGCTGGCGCAGTGGGCCGGGTGGGGGCTGGCGTGGCAGAGCGCCGGGCGCACCCCCGAACCGTGGCGGGGACCCGACGTGCTCCAGGTGATCCGGGATCTCGCCGACACCGGGCGGTCCGAGGGCGTGCTGGTGTGCCCCCAGGGGTTCGTCACCGACCACCTCGAGGTGGGCTACGACCTCGACATCGAGGCCCGCCGCGTCGCCGAGGAGGTCGGGCTCGCCTTCGCCCGCACCCGCACCGTCGACGACGACCCCGCCGTGATGGGCGCGCTCGCCGACCGCGTGATCGCCCTCGCGGGCTGACGGGGCGCACCGTGCACGTCGTCGTGGTCGGGGCGGGCATCACCGGCCTCGCCGCCGCGCTCACCCTCGCCGACGGCGGCGCCGAGGTCACGGTGCTGGAGGCCGCCCCGGAGGTCGGCGGGATGCTCCGCACGTCGACCTTCGCCGGGCGGCGCGTCGACGAGGGCGCCGACGCCTTCCTGATCCGCACCCCCGCCGCCCTGGACCTGGCCACCCGGGCCGGGCTGACCGACCTGGTGCACCCCCGCGCCCGCGAGGCCCGCGTGTGGCACGACGGTGCCCTGCGTCCGCTGCCGCCGCACGTGATGGGCGTGCCGCTCGACGTCGACGCGGTCGCGGCGACCGGGCTGCTCTCGCCGGCGGGGGTCGGCCGGCTGCGCGCCGACCTGACCGACCCGGCGACGCCGCTCCCCGACGGGGACGTGTCGGTGGCCGAGGCGATCGGCGGGCGGCTGGGGCCCGAGGCGCTCGCCCGCCTCGTCGATCCGCTCGTCGCCGGCATCAACGCCGGGGACACCGCCCGTCAGAGCCTCGCCGCGGTCGTCCCCCAGCTCGACGCCGCCCGTCGCGATCCCGGGCACGCCAGCCTGATCGCCTCCTGCCGGGCCGCCGCCGTCCGGGCGCGCGCCGCCACGGCCACCGGACCCGGCGCGCGGTCGAGCGCCTCGCCGAGTGCTCCGACGTCCTCGGTCGCCGGACCCGCCGCACCGCCCGACACGCCGCCCGTGTTCGCCGCGCCGGCCGACGGGATCGACGCCCTGCCCGCCGCCGTCGCCGCCGCCGCCCGCGCCACCGGCCGGGTGACGATCCGCACCGGGTCGGGCGTCGCCGCGGTCGAACCCGACGGGGTCGTGCTCGACGACGGCGGCCGCGTCGCGTCCGACGGGGTGGTGCTCGCCGTCCCCGGACATCGGGCCGGGCCGCTGGTGGGGGCGGTCGACCCGGAGGCGGGGCGGCTCCTCGACGGCATCGACCACGTGTCGGTCGCCTTCGTCCGTCTCGCCGTGGCGCCGTCGCAGGTCGACCTCCCCGAGCGGGCGAGCGGCGTGCTCGTCCCCCGCGACGCCGGGATGGAGACGACCGCCTGCTCGTTCGCCTCGACCAAGTGGACCCGCCTCGACCCCGCCCGTGGCGACGGCACCCTCGTGCTGCGGGCGGCGCTCGGTCGTGACGGCGGACCGGACGTCACCGCCCTCGACGACCTCGACCTCGTGGCCACCGTGGTCGACGACCTGCGGCGGGTGGTGGGGCTCCGGGGCGACCCGGTCGAGTGGAGCGTCCACCGCTGGCGCCGGGCGTTCCCGCAGTACCGGCCCGGCCACCTCGACCGGGTCGCGGCGGCCGAGGCGTCGCTCGCCGAGCGGGTACCGACGGTCCGCCTCGCCGGCATGTACCTGCGCGGCGTCGGCATCCCGGCGTCGGTCGCCTCCGGACGCGACGC
>JAAYBP010000466.1 GCA_012730075.1 Acidimicrobiales bacterium
CGCGACGCCGGGCGCGACGTCATCATCGTCACCGGCGACCGCGACAGCTACCAGCTCGTCGAGGACCCGCACGTCAAGGTGCTCTACAACAAGCGGGGCGTCTCCGACTACGCGCTCTACGACGAGGCCGGCATCGAGGAGCGCACCGGCGTGCGGCCCGAGCGGTACGTCCTGTACGCGGCGCTGCGGGGCGATCCGTCCGACAACCTGCCCGGCGTGCCCGGGGTGGGGGAGAAGACGGCCGCCAAGCTGATCAACACCTACGGCGGCCTCGACGAGCTGTTCTCGCACCTCGAGGAGCAGACGCCGAAGCTGCGCCAGAACCTCACCGAGAACGAGGCCCAGGTCCGCTCGAACGCCGAGATGATGGTCCTGCTCCGCGACGTCGACCTCGACGTCGATCCCGACGCGCTGGTGATGGGGGAGCCCGACGTCGCCGAGGTGAAGCGGCTGTTCGAGTTCCTGGAGTTCCGCACGCTGTGGGATCGCCTCGTCGAGGCGCTCGGCACCGACCTGGGCTCGCTCGGGCGGGAGACGACGGTCCTGGAGGCCGAGGTGGTCGAGCCCGCCGACGGCGCCGATGCGGCGGCCCGCCTCGGTGCCGTCGCCGCGATCGCCGACGCCGGGCCGGTCGCGATCACCGCCGGGTTCGCGGGCGAGCCGACGTGGCGTTCGGACCCGATCGGCGTCGCGGTCGTCGCCGACGTCGACTCCGGCGACGTGCTGTGGCTGTCGGCCGCCCTGCTGGCCGACGAGACCGTGCGGACCGCCCTCACCGACCTCCTCTCGGCCCGGCCCCTCGCGGGCCACGACGCCAAGCCGCTGATCCGCTGGCTCGCCCGCACCGATCCGGCCGGGCGGGCGGCGTCGGAGGTCGCGTCCCTCGCCCTCGACACCGCGCTCGCGGCGTACCTGATCGATCCCGCCGAGGGCCGCTACGAGCTCGGGCCGCTGCTCGTCCGCTACGCCCAGGCCGAGCTGGCGGTCGACGACGGCGTCGCGCCCGAGGGCCAGCTCGACTTCTCCGCCGAGGGCGACACCGACGCCGCGATCGCCCGCACGGCCGCCCGGGCCGCGCTCGGCGTCGCGCACCTGGCCGGACCGCTCCTCGACGCGCTCGACGCCCAGGGCCTGCGCTCCCTCCACGACGACGTCGAGGCGCCCCTCGTCGCCGTGCTGGCCGCGATGGAGCTGGTCGGCGTCGGCGTCGACCGCGACCGCCTCCAGGAGATCAGCGACCACATGGCGGCCGAGGTGACCCGGCTCCAGCAGGAGATATGGGACGCCGCCGGCCGCGAGTTCAACGTGAACTCCACCCCGCAGCTCCGCCAGCTCCTGTACGAGGACCTCGGCCTCACGCCGCTCAAGAAGACCAAGACCGGCTACTCGACCGACGCCCAGACGCTGGAGAAGCTGCGCGGCCAGCACGAGATCGTCGACACGCTGCTCGCCTACCGGGAGGTCGAGAAGCTGCGGTCGACCTACGGGACGGCCCTGCTGGCCGAGATCGCCGACGACGGGCGCATCCACGCCACGTTCAACCAGACCGTCGCCCGCACCGGCCGGCTGTCCTCCGACCAGCCCAACCTGCACAACATCCCGGTGCGCTCCGAGCAGGGCCGGTCGTTCCGCACCGTGTTCGTGCCGGCCCCGGGCTGCGAGCTGCTGGTCGCCGACTACAACCAGATCGAGCTGCGCTGCATCGCCCACCTCGCCCAGGACCCGGGGCTGATCGCCGCCTTCACCGAGCACGAGGACATCCACACCACGACCGCCGCCCGGGTGTTCGCGGTGCCGCCGGAGGAGGTCACCCCCGCCCAGCGGGCCAAGGCGAAGATGGTCAGCTACGGCCTCGCCTACGGGATGGAGGCCTACGGCCTGGCGCAGCGCCTGTCGATCCCGGTCGACGAGGCGCGCGTGATCCTCGATGCCTACTTCGAGGCCTTCCCGGCGGTGCGCGCCTACATGGACCGCACGGTCGCCGAGGCGCGGGAGCGGGGCTACACCGAGACCCTGTTCGGGCGCCGGCGGCCGATCCCCGAGCTCCAGTCGGGCAACCGGGGAGTCCGCATGGCGGGGGAGCGCCAGGCGATGAACGCCGGCATCCAGGGCCTCGCCGCCGACATCTTCAAGGTCGCGCTCGTGAAGCTCGATCGGGCGCTGGCCGCCGCCGACGCCCGCAGTCGCCTGATCCTCCAGGTCCACGACGAGGTGATCCTCGACGTCGTGCCCGAGGAGCGGGACGGCCTGGCGGCGACCACCGTCGAGGTCATGCAGGGGGCGGCCGACCTGAGCGTGCCGCTGGAGATCAACCTCGCGTTCGGCCCCACCTGGGCCGACGCCAAGTAGCCGACGAGGAGGAACGACGATGCCCGCACGCCGACGCCGTCGCCCCGGGGGGAACACCGAGGTCA
>JAAYBP010000467.1 GCA_012730075.1 Acidimicrobiales bacterium
CGGCGGGGGTGAGCACCTCGGACTCGTCGACGAAGTCGACGCCGAGCGCCTCGAGGATCTGGGCCTCGACGAAGTGACCGATTCGGGCCTTGGCCATCACCGGGATGGTCGTGACCTCCTTGATGCCCTCGATCAACTCCGGGTCGCTCATGCGGGCGACGCCACCGTCGCGGCGGATGTCGGACGGCACCCGCTCGAGGGCCATCACCGCCACCGCGCCGGCCTCCTCGGCGATCTTCGCCTGCTCGGCGTCGACCACGTCCATGATCACCCCGCCACGGAGCATCTCGGCCAACCCGCGCTTCACGCGGAACGTGCCGGTCTCGGGCGGGGTGGCGGGGGTCGGCGAGGGATCAGCCATGCTTCGAGTCTACGGCCGGTCCCCCCGGACCCCGAAGCCGGTTGTCGGGACCGAACGGGTCGATTCCCCGGGCCGCGAGCTCGACCTCCCGGGTCGGCACCCTCCACGTGATCCACGCGACGCCGACGGCGCCGAACCCGGCGAGCAGGGCGCGGGGCAGCCACGTGTCGAACACGAACGTCGCGCTGACCAGCGTGGCGGCGACGATCATCGAGATCGCCAGGACCTTGGCCCGCCGTGGCATCCCGAGGCCCTCGCGGTGGTCGCGGATCATCGCCCCCACGCCGGGCAGTCCGAGCAGCCAGGCCTCGAAGCGTGGGCTCGACCGGGAGAACGCCCACGCCGCCACGATGAAGAACACGGTGCCGGGCATGCCCGGGATCACGAAGCCGAGGCCGCCGACGAACGTGCAGACGAGGCCGAGCAGCAGGTAGCCGACCCGGGCGAGCCGGTTGCGGGCGACGCCGTCGTGCTCGCCGGTCGGCAGCGGGCGGGACCCGGCTCCGGTCGGCATCGGGCCCCGTCCGGTCAGCCGAGGAGCTCGACGAGGTCGATGGCGATCAGCACGACGAGCATGGCGACGACGAGCCCGCCGACGACCGTGTAGTGCCAGCGGAAGCGGTGGTCGGCCCGCCAGAAGCGGCGCATGCTCTTGATGTTGAACGCGATGGCGAGGGCCCCGACGGGGATCCCGACGATCGGGCCGACCCCGGCGGCGAGGCCGATCACCGGGCCGAGGAACGGGATCACCAGGTAGGTGATGACGCAGCGGACGGCGGAGACCAGCATCGACTGGCTGAAGCCGCGGCGCAGCTCCTCCTCGCCGAGGCGAGGCGCGGCGTCGTCGACCCGGAGCAGCCTCCGCATCACCTCGTCGGCGGGGGTCCGGGTGACGGCCGGGGCCGGGGCGCGGGTGACCGTCGGGACGCTGCTCACCCCGACATCGTCCCATCCGGCGACGCGACCGGCCAACCCGGAGGGAACGGAGGGCGGCCGGGTCGCGCGGGACGGCGGGGCGGCGACGGGGCGGGCACGGCGGGTGCTCACCCGTCGACGACCACCGAACCGGGTGCGAGCAGCTCGATCCACGTGCGGCCGGGGGTGAGCGTCACGGCGGCGCCCTCGTCGTCGACGAGGGTCAGCGGCGACCCGGCATCGGCGCGCTCCCAGCGGGCTCCGATCAGGCGGCCGTCGCGGAGGACCCACGCGTCGCCGGACCCCACGGTCACCGCCTCGGGCGAACGGGCGTCGACGACGCTCGGCCGGTACTCGACGAACATCAGGACCACGTTCCGGGGCCCGATCGCGTAGCCCTCGGAGGTGAGGTGCACCGAGTCGTTCTGGTAGCGGACCCAGCGCGCCGCGCCCGCCTCCCAGCTCCACGACACGCCCACGGCGGCCGCACCGGACCACGAGAGGGTGACGCCCTCGACCTCGTCGCCGTCGGCGATCGCGGTCGAGAACGGTCCGAGGGCGGGCGGCGAGGTGGCGTCACCGGGCCGGGCCCACTGTTGCGCCGGCCGGAGGAACAGGTTGTGGGGCGCCCGCCGGTCCGACACGCGGTGGTACACGGGCTCGCCCCCGCTCGCGTCGACGAAGCGCCCCGAGCCCCGCACCTGCGCGAGCACCCCGCCGTTGCCGCCGGAGTAGGCGAACAGGGCCCGGCCGAACATCGGCACCAGGTCGACGTCGGTGGTGCGGGCCGACCGGATCGGCCCCACGTCGTCGACCCCGGTCGAGTGCAGGACCGCCACGAAGCGGGTGATGCCACCCTCGACGAGCTGCTCGACGACCACGTCGGCGTGGGCCAGCCCGGCCTGGGGCCGGGCCGTCTCCGACGCGGTGTCGAGGTTGTCGACCTTGGCGGCGATCGCGGGCCGGGCGAGGGCGTCGTCGGACGCCGGGAGCCCCGTCAGCGGCGCCGGCGACCCCGGCGCGTCGGCGTCCTCGGGCAGGAAGCGGAGGTCGCTGGGCGGATCGGGCACCGTCGGGGTGCTGTCCGTCGTGGTGGTCGTGGTCGTGCCCGCGACCGGCTCGTCGGAATCGCCGCCGCGCAGGACGACGACGGCGACGACCACCGCGACGACGGCCACGAGGGCGAGCGCGGCGCGTCCCCACCGGTTGCCGAGCAGCGCACGCGCCGCTCCTGCGAGTCGCCCCATCAGAGCTCGAGCAGGGTGTCGATCCGGTCGGCGACCGGCGGCGGTGGATCGAACACCCGCTGCACGGCGGGGTCGTTCGCCGAGTCGGGCGGCACGAGCCACAGGTGGGCGACGAGGTCGCTGACCGCGGGCGGCTCCGGCGCGGCGGCCACCTTCTCGAGGGCGGCGGCCAGCGCCGGCGGGAACCGGGTGACCTGCACCGCCGCCACGTCCGCCTCGGAGTCGGCACCGGGCTCGACCAGCCGGACGACCAGGGCCCGGGTGAGCGGGGCCACGAGCAGGAGGGGCCAGGCGAGCCGGGCGGGCCGGGCCGACGGTTGCAGGCCCGGGCCGAGGGCGCGGCCCGTCGACGCGGGCGGCCCCGCCGGGCTCGGCTCCGGAACGCTCGCGACGCGGGTGCCGCCGAGGGCGAGCAGCGCGGCCGAGCCGGCCGCCACCTCACCGGAGCGGATGCGGGCGAGCTGGTGGGCGAGGACGGCCTCCAGCTCGACCCGGGTGAGGCCGTCGAGCAGGCCGCGCGTGACGACCAGCGCGCTCTCGTCGGCGTTGCGGGCCACCGCTAGGACGTTCGGCGACGGGTCCTCGACCACCCACAGGC
>JAAYBP010000468.1 GCA_012730075.1 Acidimicrobiales bacterium
CCCAGGAGGGCGTCGAGATCCGCAGCTACGAGATCATCTACAAGCTCATCGAGGACATCGAGAGCGCGATGGTCGGCATGCTCGCTCCCGAGTTCGAGGAGGTCGTCACCGGCGAGGCCGAGGTCCGCGAGATCTTCCGCGTGCCGCGGATCGGTGCGATCGCCGGCTGCTACGTCACCAACGGCACGATCACCCGTGGCTCCAAGGTCCGGTTCCTCCGCGAGGGCACCATCATCTGGAAGGGCGCCATCAACTCGCTCAAGCGCTTCAAGGACGACGTCCGCGAGGTGCAGGCTGGCTACGAGTGCGGCATCGGGCTGTCGGACTTCCAGGACCTCAAGCAGGGCGACATCATCGAGACCTACGAGGACCGCGAGATCGAGCGGACCTGACGGTCCGACGAGGGTTCGATCGGTGGTCGTCGGCAGTCTCCGCGTCGAGCTGCACGTGCCCGCGAGTCGGTCGCTGAAGGCCAGGCGGGCCGAGATCCGGCCGATCGTCGACGGTGTCCGGCACCGGTTCCCGGTCGCGGTCGCCGAGGTCGCTCACCAGGACACGTGGCAGCGCGCCACCCTCGGCTTCGCCGCGGTGGCGGCCACGCCGGGGCGGGTGACCGAGCTGCTCGACGAGGTCGAGCGGTTGGTGTGGTCGCGTCCGGGGGTCGAGGTGATCGACAGCGAGCGCACGTGGATCGACCTCGACGCCACGGCCGACGGCCCGGGCGATCCCGGTGATCCCGTCGCCTGACGCGCATCCCGGCGTCGCCGTCGGCCGGTGCCCGATCGGCGGTCGGCGGCGGTAGGGTCGCCGTCCCCAACTCGACTTGGACGAGGCGAGGACCGATCGTGAAGCGACGCCAGCCCAAGCGGCCCTACCCGCGCATGGCCCGGGTCAACGAGCTCCTGCGGGAGGTGGTGGCCGAGGAGCTCCAGGACATCGACGACGACCGCCTCCGGGACGTGTCGATCACCGACGTGACCTGCGATGCCGACCTGGCCAACGCGGTCGTGCGGTACGACGCGCTCGACGGCGCCGAGTCCGACGACGAGGTGCTCGAGGCGCTCGAGGAGCTGCGCCCCCGCCTCCAGCGCGCGATCAATGCCCAGACCCAGCTCAAGGGCACCCCGAAGCTCACCTTCGAGCCCGACCTCGTCGTCCGCTCCGCGGCGCGGATCGACGCCGTGCTACGGGGGCTCCACGACCACGACCCGGGGGCCGACGAGGAATCCGACGGGTCCGCCGGGGTCGGCGCCGAGCCTCCGGCCTGAGGTGGGGCGCCGGTCCCGCGGAGGCGCGGAGGGTCCCCATGGCGTCGCGGTCGTCGACAAGCCGGCCGGGTGGACGAGCCACGACGTCGTCGCCCGGAGCCGGGGACTGCTCGGCACGCGGAAGGTCGGCCACGCCGGCACGCTCGACCCCGACGCCACCGGCGTGCTGGTGCTCGGCGTGGGGAAGGCGACCCGCCTGCTGCGGTACCTGTCGCCGCTGGGGAAGGCGTACGAGGCCGAGATCGCCCTCGGCGTGGAGACGACGACGCTCGACGCCGCCGGCGAGGTGACCGCCACCCACGACATGGCCGGGGTCACCGTCGACGACGCCCGGCGGGTCGCGGCCGACCACCTGACCGGCGACATCCTCCAGGTCCCGCCGATGGTGTCGGCCCTGAAGGTCGACGGGCGGCGGCTGCATGAGCTGGCACGCGAGGGGATCGAGGTCGAGCGCGAGGCCCGTCCGGTGACCGTGCACTCGTTCGTGATCGACGAGGTCCCGGGCCGACCCGACCGGCTGCGCGCCCGCGTCGAGTGCTCGTCGGGCACCTACGTCCGCACCCTCGCCGCCGACCTGGGCCGGCTGCTCGGCGGCGGCGCCCACCTGGCCCGCCTGCGGCGGACGTCGGTCGGGCCGTTCACCCTCGCCGACGCGGTGGCGCTCGACGACCTCGATCCCGACCGGCTGCTGCCGGTCTCCGCCGCGGTCCGCGGACTCGCCGCGGTCACGGTCGATGACGAGGTGGCCGCCCTGGTCGCCCACGGCCGGGTCCTCGACCGGTCGCGCCTGGGCGTCGACGGCGACGGTCCGTGGGCGGTGCTCGGTCCCGACGGGACCCTCCTCGCCACCTACGTCGCCCACCGCGGCGACGACGTCAAGCCCGAGGTCGTTACATCTGGGGTCAGACCCCAGATGTAACAACGGGCACCGGGGCGGTGGTGTTACACCCGGGGTCTACATCCGGGGTCAGACCCCAGATGTAACGCCGGGCGACGGGGGCGGTGGTGAGCACGTTCGGAAAATCGGCGGCCACGCCGGGTGGTGGCCCGGTAGGATCAATGCAGCGGTGCGGCAGGCCGTCGACCGGTCGGGACACCCCCCGCCCCGGCCCATCGCCCGCCCCGGAGGGCAACCGATCCCATGACGACCGACGCCGCGAGGAGCCGGCCGCCACGCCTGGGCACCGGACCGCGCGTCGGGCGGGAGGGTCGGACGTGACCTTCTTCCTCGTGCTCGGCGGGGTCGGCATCGTCGTGCTGCTGATCGGCCTGCTGGTCGGCGAGCTCGACCTCGACGTCGACCTGGGCCCCGACTGGCTGTCGCTCCCGGTGCTCGCCGCCCTCGTCGGGGCATTCGGCTTCGTCGGCGCCGCCGCCCACTCGCTCGGGGCCTCGACCACCGTCGCCGTGGTGGCGGGCACCCTCGGCGGTGTCGTGCTCGCCGGCCTGACCGCCCGGCTCGTCGCCGGCGTGATGCACATGCCCACCGACGCGACCCCGCGAACCGCCGACCTGATCGGCCGCCCGGGACGTGTCGTGACCGCGCTCACCGCCGACCGCAGCGGCGAGGTGCTGATCCGCCACGCGGGGCAGCAGCTCAAGCTGTCCGCCCGATCCGAGGAGACGCTCACCGTCGGCGACGAGGTCGTCGTCGTCGAGGTCCTGTCGCCCACGCTCGTGCGCGTCGAGGCCCACCAGCGCTTCTGGGGCGCCGACCCGTCGCCCTGACCGTTCCCCGACCCGGAGGAGACCCGCCATGCCCACCCTGATCGCCGTCGGTGGCCTGATCGCCCTGATCCTGCTGCTGGTGCTGTTCGTGCTCAGCCGGATCAAGGTGGCCGGGCCCAACGAGGCCTTCATCGTCACCGGACGCAAGGGTCGGCAGGTCACCAACCCGGCGACCGGCCAGCTCACCCACGACCTGTCCGGCCAGAAGGTGGTGATGGGGGCGAGCGTGTTCGTGATGCCGGTGGTTCAGCGCCTCGCCGTGCTCGACCTCACCAGCCGCCAGCTCGCGGTGAGCGTGCCCGCCGCCATCGCCAAGAACGGCATCCGGTGCTCGCTCGAGGCGGTCGCGGTGGTGAAGGTCGGCGGCCAGGAGGACTCGGTCCGGGCCGCCGCCCAGCGCTTCCTCGGCCAGCAGCAGGACATCGACCACTTCACCAAGGAGGTCCTGGCCGGTGCGCTGCGGGCCATCGTCGGTCGCCTCACCGTCGAGGAGATCATCCGGGACCGGGCCACCTTCGCCGCCGCGGTCACCGAGGAGGCCGAGTCCAGCCTCACCAATCAGGGCCTGGTGCTCGACACGTTCCAGCTCCAGGACATCCAGGCCGAGGGCAACTACCTCGCCGACCTCGGGCGCCCGGAGGCCGCCCGGGCCGCCAAGGACGCCGCCGTCGCCGAGGCCGCCGCCCGGCGCGAGGCGGAGCAGGCGCGACTGAAGGCCGAGGAGGAGATCGCGATCGCCAACCGGGTGCTCGCCCTCCGCCAGGCCGAGATCCAGGCCGAGACCGACGCCGCCGCGGCCGACGCGGCCGCCGCCGGGCCGATCGCCCAGGCGGCCCGCGACCAGGAGGTCATCGCGGCCCAGGAGCAGGTCGCCACCCGCCGCGCCGCCCTCAAGGAGCGCGAGCTCGACACCGAGGTCCGCAAGCCGGCCGACGCCCAGCGCTACGCGGTCGAGCAGGAGGCCGAGGCCAGCCGGGCCGCGTCGATCGCGGCGGCGGAGGCCGAGGCGCGCGGCGTCGAGCTCCAGGGTGAGTCCGAGCGCCGCAAGCGCGAGCAGCTCGCGGAGGCGATCCGGGCCGAGGGCAAGGCGTCGGCCGACGCAACCCTCGCCGCGGGAGAGGCCGAGGCCGAGGCGATGCGTCTCAAGGCCGATTCGTACTCGGCGTACGGTGAGGCCGCCGTGCTCGACCTGCTGGCCGCCGCCCTGCCCGACATCGTCGGGGCGGCCGCCGCACCGATGGGCAACATCGAGAAGCTGACGGTGATCAGCACCGACGGCGCGTCCGACGTGACCAGGCAGGTCACCAGCACCGTCGCCCAGGGCATGCAGGTGGCCGGCGACCTGACCGGCATCGACCTCCAGCAGCTCGTGGCCGCGCTGGTCGCCCGCCGGGGTGCCGACGCGGGAGCCGTACCCGCCGCGGCCGTGTCCGCCTCCTCCGGTACCGCCTCCTCGGGTGGCGCTCCCGCGGCGGGGTCGACGGCGGCCTCACCGGCGCCGGGTCCGGCGGCATCGGACGACGACGGTCCCACGGAGGGCTGAAACCGGACCGGGTCGGGGCGGCGCGGCGGCGAGGATGACGTCGTGTCCACCGCCGCGCTGCCACCCCGTCCTGGAGTAGAACCCGCCGCCCCGTCCGCCGGGTCGGCGATCCGGCGTCAGCCCGACCGGGGCCGCTACGACCGGCCTGCCCTCGACGCGGTGCTCGACGCCGGGTGGTTGGCGCACGTCGGGCTGGCGGTCGACGGCGAGCCGTCGGTGATCCCGATGGTCTACGCCCGTGACGGCGACCGGCTGCTCCTGCACGGGTCGGTCGCGTCCCGGCTGATGCGGGCGGGCGCGTCGGGGGTCCGGGTGTGCGCGACCGTCACGCACGTCGACGGCCTGGTGCTCGCCCGGTCCGCGTTCCACCACTCGGTCAACTACCGCAGCGCGGTGGTGCGCGGCGTCGCCGAGCGGGTCACCGATCCCGACGACCTGGCCGCCGGCTTCGCCCGCCTCGTAGAGCACGCGGTGCCCGGGCGGGCCGCGCTGGTCCGTTCCCCGTCGGAGGTCGAGACCCGACAGACGATGCTGCTGGCGCTGCCGCTCGACGACTTCGCGGTGAAGTCCCGCACCGGTGGCCCGAAGGACGAGCCCGAGGACCTCGATCTGGCGGTGTGGGCCGGTGTCGTGCCGCTGGCGCTGACGCCCGAGGTGCCGGTGCCCGCCGACGACCTGGCCCCGCATCTCGCCGCCGACCTGGCCCCACCCTCCGAGGTCACGACCGCCTGACCAGGGCGTGCGCACGGTTCTCCTCCGACGCCGCTCCTACGGAACCACCCGCGTAACGGTTTTCCTCCGACCCCACTCGTTACCCGACTCCGTTCGGGCGGGAGGCGAGCCGATAGCGTCTCGGGGCGTGGAGATCATCCGGGCCGACGGCCAGGTCACCCCGCCGGCCGACGGAGCCGTGGTCACGATCGGCGCGTACGACGGGGTCCACCTCGGGCACCGGGCGGTGATCGCCGAGGTGCGGCGGCGGGCCGAGACCCTCGGAGTGCGGAGCGCGGTGGTCACGTTCGACCGGCACCCGGCGATGGTCGTGCGCCCCGAGTCGGCCCCGCGGCTGCTCACCGACCTCGACCAGAAGCTCGAGTTGCTCGCCTCGACCGGCGTCGACGTCACCCTGGTGGTCCACTTCGACGAGCAGCGGGCGAAGGAGACCGCCGAGGACTTCGTCGACGAGGTGATCGTCGGGGCCCTCGGCGCCCGCGAGGTCGTGGTCGGCGAGGACTTCCACTTCGGCTACCAGCGCAAGGGCGACGTCGATCTGCTGCGCCGCATGGGCGCCGACGCCGGCTTCACGGTCGAGGGTCTCGGCCTCCGCTCGGCCGCCGACGTCGGGGCCGAGGCGGCGGCGATCTGGGCCGACGCGCTGGAGGCGGGCGGGTCCCACGACAAGGTGTCGTCCACCGTGATCCGGTCCGCGCTCGTGGCCGGTGAGCTCGAACGGGCGAACTCCCTGCTCGGTCGCCCCCACGAGGTGCGGGGCCTCGTGTCGCCGGGCGACCGGCGGGGCCGCGAGCTCGGCTTCCCGACGGCCAACGTCGCGGTGCCCGGCGACATCCTGATGCCCGCCGACGGCATCTACGCCGGCTGGTTCGTGCGCCGCGACGGCAGCGTGCTGCCCACCGCGCTCAACCTCGGACGCCGGCCCACGTTCTACGAGCAGGCCCACGCCAGCCTGCTCGAGGCGCACGTCCTCGACTTCGACGGCGACCTCTACGGTGAGCACGTCGCGGTGCGCTTCGTCGAGCGCCTCCACGGCGAGGTCAAGTACGAGTCGGTCGAGGCGCTGATCGAGGGCATCGGGCGCGACGTCGAGCGGACCCGAGCGGTGCTGGGCGTCTGAGGGTCGGTCACCGGGGGGGGGCAGAGCGTGGATCGAGGATCACGGGAGGCAGAACGGCCTGGCGGAGCCGACCCGTCGGGCGACGCCGACCCGTCGGTCACGACGGGCGACCCACCGCTGGTTCGGGACACGACAGGCGCGCCACCGCCAGGCCGGGACACGGCAGGCACGACGAGCACCGGAGGCTCGGCACCGCACGTTGGTCGCGCCGCGGGGAATCGGGCCAGCGACGACGGTCCGTGCCCACCGCAGGCACAGGATCGGCACTGGGCCGACGCCGATGAGGTCGGATCGGAGGTGGCCCGGGCGTTCGGCGTCGTGTGGGACCACCTGGTGCCTGCCGACGATCCCGTCCCGGCCGACGCCGTCTTCTGCTTCGGGAGCCGCCACCGGCGGGTCGCGGCGGTCGCCGCCAGACTCCACCTCGACCGGCTCGCCCCGTGGGTGCTCGCGACCGGCGGCTCCGACGACGACCCCGATGGGCTCACCGAGGGCGACCGGCTGGCGGCCGAGCTGACCGGCCTCGGCGTTCCGGCGGAGCGGATCGTCGTCGAGCGGAGCGCCCGCCACACCGGTGAGAACGTCACCCTCGGCGTCCGGGCCCTGACCGACGTCGTGGCGCCGCGCCGGCTGCTCCTCGTCTCGTGGCCGCTGGCGGCGCGTCGCTGCCGGGCGACGTTCCGGGCGCACCATCCCGACGTCGAGGCGCTGGCGGTGCCCGCCCTGCCGCGGCCGGGCGTCCGGTGGGCGCCGACGTGGCGGCGGATCGGGTTCGCCCTCGGGGAGCTGGACCGCCTCGACCGCTACGCCCGTTCCGGCTTCCTGGTCGCGGGGGAGATCCCGCCCGCGGTGGCCGACGCGGCGACGATCCTGCGGTCGGCCCGGGCCGTGCACGACGGCCGCGAGCTGGTCGGCGCGCGCCGCCCGAGCACCTCTGCGCGCTGAGCGGGACACCGGTGTCCCCGTTGGCGCGTAGGTCGCGGGTGGATCGGTTCTGCGCGCTGAGCGGGACAGGGGCGTCCCGGTGGGCGCGTAGAACGGGTCGGCCGGGCGTCCGGGTGGC
>JAAYBP010000469.1 GCA_012730075.1 Acidimicrobiales bacterium
ACATGTTCTTCTTGGCCTCCTCGGTGCCCTTCTGGATGGCGAGGGGCACCTCCTTGGCCTTGCCGTAGCCGAGGCCGACCCGGCCGGCGCCGTCGCCGATCACCACGAGCGCGGTGAACGAGAAGCGACGGCCGCCCTTGACGACCTTGGCGACCCGGTTGATGTCGATGACGCGCGACTCGCGGAGTCCGGCGTCGTTGTTGGGGGGAGGCATCAGAACTCCAGTCCGGACTTGCGGGCGGCCTCGGCGAGGGAGGCCACGCGGCCGTGGTAGCGGTAGCCGCCCCGATCGAAGACGACGGCGGTGACGCCGGCCTCGCGGGCGCGGGAGCCGACGAGTTCGCCGACCTTCTCGGCGGCGGCGACGTTGCCGCCGCTGTCGCCGCGGAGCGACGCCTCGAGCGACGACGCCGACGCGAGGGTGCGGCCGGTGCTGTCGTCGATCACCTGGGCGGAGATGTGCTTGTTGGAGCGGAAGACGGCGAGGCGGGGCCGCTCGGCGGTGCCCCGGACCTTCTTCCGGACCCGGCGGTGGCGCCGGACCCGGGCCGCTCGCTTCTGCTGCGCGCTGTGAGCCATGGTTCGTCCTACTACTTCGCGGTCTTGCCGGCCTTGCGGGCGACGTGCTCGCCGAGGTACCGCACGCCCTTGCCCTTGTAGGGCTCGGGCTTGCGGATCGCCCGGATGTTGGCGGCCACCTGGCCGACCTGCTCCTTGTCGACGCCCCGGACGACCACCCGGGTCGCGGTCGGGACCTCGAAGGTGATCCCCTGCGGGGCGTCGACCTTGACGGGGTGGCTGAAGCCGAGCGAGAGGTCGATGGTCGACCCCTGGAGCGCGGCCCGGTAGCCGGTGCCGATGATCTCGAGCTCCTTGACGAACTCCTCGTTCACTCCGACCACCATGTTGTTGACGAGCGACCGCACCAGGCCGTGCAGGGCCCGGGTCTGGCGCTCGTCGTCGGGGCGCTCGACGAGGATCTCCTCGCCCTCGCGCCGGACGGTCACGCCGCCGGGCAGCTCGCGGTCGAGCGTGCCCTTCGGGCCCTTGACCGTGATGTGGTTGCCGTCGATCGTGACGTCGACGCCCGACGGGACGGGGATGGGTGCCTTGCCGATCCGGGACATCTAGATCACCACACGAAGCAGAGGACCTCGCCGCCCACGTTGCGCTTGCGCGCCTCGCGGTCGGTGAGCAGCCCCTGGCTGGTCGAGACGACGGCGACCCCCAGCCCGCCGAGCACGCGGGGGATCTCCTTGGACTTGCGGTACACGCGCAGGCCCGGCTTCGACACCCGCTGGATGCCGGAGATGGTGCGGGCCCGCTCGGGCGAGTAGCGCATCGTGATGTGCAGGGTCGCGCCCGGACGGTCGGTGTTGTCCTCGACGCGGAAGTCCTCGATGTAGCCCTCGGACTTGAGGACCGCGGCGAGCGCGAGCTTCTGCTTCGAGCTGGGCATGGCCACGGCATCGTGCATCGCGGTGTTGGCGTTGCGGATGCGGGTCAGCATGTCGGCGATGGGGTCGGTCATGGTCATCGGTCGTGCACCTCCCTCACCAGCTGGCCTTGGTCACACCGGGGATCTCGCCGGCGTGAGCCATCTCACGCAGGCAGACCCGGCACAGCTTGAACTTGCGGTACACCGAGTGGGGCCGCCCGCAGCGCTGGCACCGGGTGTAGGCCCGCACCTTGAACTTGGGCGTCTTGTTCGCCTTGTTGATGAGCGCCTTCTTGGCCATTACTGCCCCTCACGCTTGAACGGGAAGCCGTAGGCGGCGAGCAGCGCCCGCCCCTCGGCGTCGGTCCGGGCCGTGGTCACGATGGTGATGTCCATGCCCCGGGTGGAGTCGATCTTGTCGTAGTCGATCTCCGGGAAGATGAGCTGTTCGGTGACACCGAACGTGTAGTTGCCGTGACCGTCGAAGCTCCGAGGGTCGAGGCCGCGGAAGTCGCGGATGCGGGGGATCGCCAGGCTGACGAGCCGGTCGAAGAACTCCCACATGCGGTCGCCCCGCAGGGTCACCTTGGCGCCGATCGCGTTGCCCTCGCGGAGCTTGAACGTGGCGATCGACTTCTTGGCCCGGGTCACCGCCGGCTTCTGCCCGGTGATCACGGTGAGGTCGGCGACGGCCCCGTCGAGCAGCGACGGCTGCCCCACGGCGTCACCGACGCCCATGTTCACCACGATCTTCTCGAACCGCGGGACCTCCATGATGTTGCCGAGGCCCAGCTCGTCCTTGAGCTG
>JAAYBP010000470.1 GCA_012730075.1 Acidimicrobiales bacterium
CCTCGTCGTAGAGCGCGTAGTCGGAGACGCCCCGCTTGTTGTAGAGCACCTTGACGTGCGGGTCCTCGACGAGCTGGTAGCTGTCGCGGTCGCCGGTGACGATGATGACGTCGCGCCCGGCGTCGCGGGCCTGGGTCGCCAGCGTGGCGATGATGTCGTCGGCCTCGACCCCCACCTGCTCGAGCGACGGGATGGCCAGGGCGTCGATCACCTCGCGTACGAGGGGGAGCTGCTGACGCAGGATGTCGGGCGCGGCGGCCCGCCCGGCCTTGTACGTGTCGACCTTCTCGTGCCGGAACGTGGGTTCGGGCCGGTCGAAGGCCACCGCGATGCCGTCGGGCTGGTGATCGCGCATCAGGTTGACGAGCATCGACGTGAACCCGAACACGGCGTTGGTGACCTGCCCCGACACCGTCGTGAGGTCGGTCGGCAGGGCGAAGAACGCCCGGTACGTGAGCGAGTTGCCGTCGATGAGCATCAGCGCCATGGGCGCCTCACCCTAGGCACCCCGCGACCGCCCCGCGACCGCCGTCCCACCGTGCCACCGCCCCACCGCCCGCCGTCCTGCCGCCCCACCACCCCGCCCGACGTTCCGTGTGCGGAAACCCCCCGTCGACGGCAAGTTGCCGCACACGGAACGACGACACACGGAACCCGGTACCGGGTGTCGTCGACCCGGCTGTCGTCAGGGGCGGTCGGCGAGGAGGTCGTCGAGGGCGGCGAGGGCGCGGTCGCGCTCGACGCACCACACGGTCGTGGCGCCGGCGCGGTCGACGAGCCCGGCCGCCCGGAGCGAGGCGTCGTCGTGGGCGCCATGGCCGGGGGGCAGCTCGGTGCGGTCGGACATCCGTCGGGCGGCGGCGCGAACGGCCGCGGGGACGAGGCGCGGCGCCTCGGCCGCACACCACCTGACGACGTCGGCACCGAGGGCGGCGTGGTCGCGCTCGTCGGCCGCCATCTCACGGAGCGCGACGGCCCGCTCGGGCGCGGTGACGGCACCGCGCTCCAGCCGACCGGCCGCCGCCCCCTCCCCGACCACCCCGTCGACGTAGGACTCGACCGCCAGGCGGACCAGCTCCACGGTCCGCCTTCCCGGACCGCGACCTGCCCCTGCCCGGGAGGACGGCCCCGCGCCCGGGGTCCCCGCCGATCGCCCCGGGAGGGGTCCCGACCCCGGCGGGCCGGGTCGGGCGCGCCGGACGGGCCGGGCGCGACGGTCGGACCGATCACCGGCCACGACCAACGGACCGCTGCCGAGCGGAGCCACCGCCAGTCGACGGCAGGTGCGGACGTGGCGCACCTCGTCCCCCGATGCCCGTCGGGCCCGTTCGACCAGGTCGGCGGGAGCCCCAGCCGCCTCGAGCCGTGCCGCCAGCTCGGCGAAGGCGGCGACCGCCTCGGCCTCGTCGCGGGCAGCGTCCGCCCACACCGCACCCACGCTCCCCGCCGCGCCCGATGGCGCCGGGGCCCTCCCCGAGGCGGTCCCCGGGAACCGGTCCCGGCGGACCAGCCGTCCCCGGTGGCGGCGGGGGCGGCCCTCGATCCACGACCCGACGACGACGTCGCCCATCGTCACCGCGATCAGCGCCAACCCGAAGGCCTCGGTGACGACGACGGCGAGCCCCGACGCCCGGCGCGACGACACCGCCCGATCGTTCCCAACCGGCGCCGACGCCCGGTGCGCCCGACCGCCCGGCATCGGCGGGTTCTGCGCCGCCCACACGACCGCGCCCACCACCACCGCCAGGCCCACCACGACGACCGGCCACCAGACGGCGGCGGCCACGACGACGTCTCCGCCGCCGGACCCGGGGTACCGCTCGTCGCCGAAGGGCCGGCCGACCCCGGAGCCGAGCAGCGCGACCAGCGCACCCCCGGCGCCGACGAGCACAGGACGGTCCCACCGGCTCCACCACGCGGCCAGCCCGGCGGCCCCCACCGCGACGGCGGCCGCCAGCCACCCGGCCCAGGGGTCGCGTCCCTCCGCGGCGATGCGGTGACCGAACGCGATCGCCAGCAGGGCCACCGCGGCGAGCGCGACGCCCGCCGCGATCGGCCGGATCCGATGCGGCGTCGCGGGCGGACTCGAGGTGTCGGCGGTCATGCCCCTTCGACGTCACCGGCGGCCGTCGGGTTCCCGACCGGGTCACCCCTCGTCCGTTCCGTGTGCGGAAACCCCCCGTCGACGAACGGTTTCCGCACACCGAACGACGACACACGGAACCCGGTACCGGGTGTCGTCGGCGCGGCCGGGGTCAGGAGGGCGGGGCCAGCTCCCCGGACAGCACCTCGTCGGCGACGTCGCGCATCGTGCGGCGCTCGCGCATCGCGGTCTTCTGGATGAAGGAGAACGCGGCGCCCTCGGTAAGGCCGTGGTCGTCCATCAGCATGCCCTTGGCCCGGTCGACGACCTTGCGGCTGGCGAGCTGCTCCTCGAGCGAGGTCGCCTGGTCGTGCAGGGCCTTCATCTCCTTGAACCGTCCCAGGGCGACCTCGATCGCGGGCAGCAGCTCCGCCTTCTGGAACGGCTTGACCAGGTACCCGAGGGCACCGGCGTCGCGCGCCCGCTCGATCAGGTCGCGCTGGCTGAACGCGGTGAGGATCAGCACCGCGGCCAGGCGCTCGCCGGCGATCTCCCGGGCGGCGGACAGCCCGTCGAGCCCCGGCATCTTGATGTCGAGGATGGCGATGTCGGGCTGGAGGTCGCGTACGAGGCGCACCGCCTCGTCGCCGCGGCCGGTCTCGGCCACCACCTCGTAGCCCTCCTCCTGGAGGGTCTCGGCCAGGTCGAGGCGGATGATGGCCTCGTCCTCGGCGATCACGACACGGGTCGGCATCATTGGCTCCCCAAGCTGACGGTCACCGGCCCAGGATGCCAGGTCGGGCGCCTCCGCTCGACACCATCGCGCCGGGCCCGCCCGCTTCCCTAGGAGCGCTGGGCCTGGAAGGCGTCGAGCAGCTCGTCCTGGGTGCGCTCGAGACGGGCGATCTCCTCGGCCACCGACGCCCGGTGACGGCGCATGGCGCCGGCGTGGCCCTCGGCCTCGGTGTGCTCGCGGGCGGCGGACGGCGTCTCCGACACCAACGAGCGGAGTCGGGCGTCGTCGGCCTCGCCGGCGAGCTGGGCGAGCTGCTCGTCGGTGACGACCAGCTCCTCGCGCAGTCGCTTCAGGCGCTCGGACACGTCGCGGAGGCGACGTTCGAGCAGCAGGCGGGCCATGCGGGCGAGTGTAGGAGCGAACCCCCGGCGGTAGCGGGCACGCAGCGTCGTCGGTGGTGGGGGTCGACGGCCGGGTCGGAACCCGCCGCGGCCGATGCCAGGATGACGGCCGTGCACCGGCCCGCCCTACGCCGTCTCCTCGTGCTCGGCGCGACCTGCGCCGCCGTGGCGACCGTCGCCTGCGCAGGCGACGGCGACGCCGACGCGGCGTGCGGGCCGGTGCGGCGCGAACCGCTCGACGCCCGCTCGTTCCACGTGCTGCCCGGCGCCGATGCCCCGGAGTTCCGCACCGATCCGCCGACCTCGGGTCCGCACGTCGCCGCCCCGGAGCCCGAACCGGTCGCCGACGAGCCGATCCCGCCGGTCGTCCAGGTCGGGATACTCGAGGAGGGCGGGGTTCTCATCCAGCACGTCGACCTGAGCGACGCCGACCGGGAGGCGGTCGAGGCCCTCGCCGGGGACGGGGTGGTCGTCGCGCCCGCCGAGTCGCTCCCCGAGGGCGCCGCCGTGATCGCCACCGCGTGGGTCACCAAGCAGGTGTGCACCTCGGTCGACGTCGGGGACCTCGGCGCCTTCGCCGCCGACCACGTCGACCGGGGGCCCGACGGCCACGGGTCCTGATCCGGGCCGGGACCCGGAGGGGTCGGCCGCTACGCTCCGCCTGCCGCCCGGATGGCGCAACTGGCTGACGCGGTGGACTCAAAATCCACTGTCCGCGAGGACATGCGGGTTCGAATCCCGCTCCGGGCACCGGCGTGGTGCCGACGCGTCGCCGTTCGACCACGGCGCCGACGGGCCGGTCCCGTACCCTCTGGCCGTGGCCGCTCCGTCACCCCAGCCCCTCATCCGCCAGGTGCGTCGCATCGTCCTGCTGGGCGCCGCCATCGCCGCGGTGGCGATCGCACGCGACCGGGCGATCAACCAGGCCGAACGCCGCGACGCGGACGTCCTCGGCCTGTCCCCGCCCCGGGACTGAGCGGTCCGCGGTCCACCGACCTCAGGCCGATCCGTCGCCCGGTCGATCGTCGGAGGGCACCGGGCCACCGCTGCGCCAGTACTCGCCCCCGTCGCCCTCGCGGTCGAGGTACCCGAGGTCGACCAGCCATCGACGCAGCGTCGCCACGTCGTCGTGCCAGCGCCGGAGCCGCAGGTTGACCGAGGCCTCCGAGTAGCGCCGGCCCGGCTCGAGGTCCTGGCAGATCACGTCGAGGAGCACCCGCTTGCGGGCGAGGCCGGTCGGCAGCGCCGTCAGCCTCCCGTCGCGGACGAACGTGCGCAGCACGCGTGCCGTCTCGTCGTCGTGACCGGCCCCCGGATCGTCCGGGTCGGGCGCCGCCGCGGCCGCCTCGCGGGCCGCCCGACCGAACGCCGCTGCCAGCAGCACGAGCGTCCCGTCCGTGCCCCGCTCGACCAGACCACCCGCCTCGAGCCGGTGCAGGGCGGTCGCGACCGCCCGGGTGTCGAGCCCCGCGGCGCGGGCCACCGCGTCGGCGTCGGACGCGCCCAGGGCGAGCGCGGCGACGACCGCGAGGCGATCGGGCTCGGCGAGCAGCCCGACGAGGTCGGCCGCGGTCGTCAGGCGCTCGCCTCCAGGGCCGCCAGGAGCTTCTTCGGGGTGTCCTTGGGCGAGATCTTCGGCCACGCCTCGACCACCTTGCCGTCGGCCCCGATCAGGAACGCGGACCGGATGATCCCCATGTACTTGCGGCCGTACATGCTCTTCTCGCCCCATACGCCGTAGCGCTCGGCCACCTTGTGGTCCGGGTCGGACAGCAACGTGAAGCCCAGGCCGTACTTCTCGTCGAACCGCTTCAGCTTGGCCGGCTCGTCCGGGCTGATGCCGATGATCGCGGTGTCCCCGATGTCTCCGGCGACGTCGCGCAGCCCGCACGACTGGGCGGTGCAGCCCGGCGTGTCGGCCTTCGGGTAGAAGTACACGAGCACGGGGTGCCCGGCGTGGTCCGCGAGCTTCACCTTCTCGCCGTTCTGGTCGAGCAGGGTGATCGCCGGGGCCTTCTTGCCGGGCGTCGGGGTGTCAGCCATCCCCGAATGGTGGCAGACCGCGCCCGGTCCCGTGGCCGGGGCCGCGCCGGGGCTCAGCCCTGGCTGACGTGGATCGACTCGATCTGCCAGCCGGGCTCGGTCCGCCGGGCGGTGACGGCGATCTGGATGCCCTGGCTGCGGCTGCGGTAGTTGCAGGTGCTCGTCTCGAACTCACCGGTGTCGCAGCCGTAGGTCTCGTAGCCGCCGGGGTCGAGGGCGAACAGCTCGTCTACGACCCCGACCGGCGCGATGGCGAGGGCGCGGTTCCGGTCGCCGCCCTGCCACGCCTCCTTCAGCTCCTGGACCGCGCCGGCGGCGCTGTCGCGGAAGGCCGTCGGCGCGGCCTCGGTGGTGGGTGTGGTGCTCTCCGACGTGGTCGCGGCCTCGGTCGACGCCGTGGTGGACGAGGACGTGGACGAGGTCGAGGTCGTGGTGGTCGTGGTTCCGGCGGAGTCGTCGCCGCCGCACGCGGCGACCAGCCCCAGGGCGAGGGCGGCCGCGGCTGCGGCGAAGCGGGCCATCGTCGGTCGGTCGGTCACCGGCCGGACCCTATTGGCCGTCGGTGCCGCCGCCGGTGTCGCCGCCGGTGTCGGCTGTCCCGGTGTCGTCGCGGTCGACGGTGGCCGTCGCGTCCGGGAACGGGGCGGCGCCGGGATCGGGCGCATCGGCCGGACGGTCGCCGACCACCGGGTCGAGGTGACGGTGCAGGAACTCGACCGTGCGTCCCCACGCCAGGTCGGCCGCCCCCGCCGAGTGGGCCACCTCGCGGTCGGCCTCCATGAACCAGTGGCTGGTGCCGGGGTAGCGGTGGACGTCGGGGTCGAGCCCGACCAGGCGCATGTGGGCCTCCATCTCGACCCAGTCGTCGTCGGAGGCGAACTCGTCGAAGTCGGCGATGTGGAGCTGGACCGCCGCGGTCACCGGGTCGAAGTCGACGTCGGTGGTGCCGTAGAAGGCCGACACCGCGGCGACCGATCCCGGCTCGACGGCCGCCTCGCGGAGGGCGAGCGACGCGCCCATCGAGAACCCGACGACGCCGACGGGTCCGGCGGGCGTGGCGGGCAGGCCCCGCAGCACCTCGACCGAGGAGCGCACGAGGGCGACCATCGACGGCACGTCGGCTCCGGCGAGCAGGGCACGGGCGTCGTCGGGCGTGTCGGCGGTGCGGCCCGCGAACAGATCGGGGGCGAGGGCGACGAACCCGGCGTCGGCTAGCCGGTCGGCCACCCCCTTGAAGAACGAGGTCAGGCCCCACCAGGCGTGCAGCACGACCACCCCCGGACCGGACCCGGAGTCGGGGGC
>JAAYBP010000471.1 GCA_012730075.1 Acidimicrobiales bacterium
GCGTCGGCGGCATCGAGGCCGAGGCGGCCATGCTCGGCCAGCCGGTGCCGCTCCTCGTGCCCAAGGTCGTCGGCCTCCGCCTCACCGGCGAGCTGCCGGCCGGCACCACCGCCACCGACCTCGTGCTCACCATCACCGAGACGCTCCGCCACCACGGCGTCGTCGGCTCCTTCGTCGAGCTGCACGGCCCGGCCCTCGCCCAGCTCCGGGTCGAGCACCGGGCGACGATCGGCAACATGTCGCCCGAGTACGGGTCGACGATCACGATCTCGCCGATCGACGACGAGACGCTCCGCTACCTGCGCGCCACCGGGCGCCCCGACGACCTGGTCGCTCTCGTCGAGGCCTACGCCAAGGAGCAGGGCCTCTGGCACGACCCCGACCACGACCCGGTGTACGACTCGGTCGTCGAGCTCGACATGGGCACGGTCGTGCCGTCGCTCGCCGGCCCCCGCCGGCCCCAGGACCGCATCCCGCTCGACAAGGCGAAGGAGGCCCTGTGCCTCGTCCTGTCGGACTCCGAGGTGCCGGTCGCGCTCACCGCGGAGGACAAGGCGATCGCCGCCACGTTCCCCGCCAGCGACCCGCCCACCGGAGACTCCTCCGACGTCGAGTCGGTGCCCCCGCTCGATCCGGCCCGGATCGCGTGCGACAACCCGCCGCCCGTGTCGAACCCGATCGACGTGACCCTCGCCGACGGCACCGCCACCACGATCGACCACGGTCGGGTGGTCATCGCGGCGATCACGAGCTGCACCAACACGTCGAACCCCGACGTGATGGTCGCCGCCGGTCTGCTCGCCCGCAACGCCCGGGCCCGCGGCCTCACCCGGCGGGCGTGGGTCAAGACCTCGCTCGCCCCCGGCAGCCGAGTCGTCATGGACTACCTCGACCGCCTCGACCTCACCGACGACCTGTCCTCGGTCGGCTTCGACCTGGTCGGTTTCGGCTGCACCACGTGCATCGGGAACTCGGGTCCGCTGCCGCCGGAGATCTCCGAGGCGGTCGCCGAGGCCGACCTGTCGGTCGCCGCCGTGCTGTCGGGCAACCGCAACTTCGAGGGCCGCATCAACCCCGACGTGCGGCTCAACTACCTGGCGTCGCCGCCGCTGGTCGTCGCCTACGCCCTGTCCGGCACGATGAACTGGGATCCCGGCACCGAGCCGCTCGGCACCGACGCCGACGGCGCGCCGGTGATGCTCGCCGACATCTGGCCCGACGCCGCCGAGGTCGCCGACGCGGTCGCCCGGGCCACCGGCGCCGACTCGTTCCGCACCGTGTACGACACGCTGTTCGACGGCGACGACCGCTGGGCGGCCATCGACGCCCCCACCGGCGACCGCATGGAGTGGGACGGCTCGTCCACCTACGTCCGCCAGCCCCCGTACTTCGAGGGCCTCACCCCCGATCCCGGGGCCCGTACCGACATCGCCGGGGCCCGCGTGCTCGCCCTCCTGGGCGACTCGGTCACCACCGACCACATCTCCCCCGCCGGTTCGATCAAGGCCGACGGACCCGCCGGCCGGTACCTGCACGACCACGGGGTCGACAAGGCCGACTTCAACTCGTTCGGCTCACGGCGCGGCAACCACGAGGTGATGATCCGGGGCACGTTCGCCAACATCCGGCTCCGCAACCAGCTCCTGCCCGGCTCGGAGGGAGGCGTCACCCGCCACATCCCCTCCGGCGAGGCGATGGACATCTACGACGCCGCCGTCCGCTACGCCGAGGAGGGCACCCCGCTCGTCGTGGTCGCGGGGGCCGAGTACGGCTCGGGCTCGTCGCGCGACTGGGCGGCCAAGGGCACCAACCTGCTCGGCGTCCGGGCGGTGATCGCGTCGTCCTACGAGCGCATCCACCGGTCGAACCTGATCGGGATGGGCGTGCTGCCGCTCCAGTTCGCCGACGGCGAGACGTTCGCGAGCCTCGGCCTCACCGGCGACGAGGAGATCACGATCTCGGGCCTCTCCGACCTCGCCGACGACGAGCCGGTGCCGTCGGAGCTGACCGTCCGGGCCGGTGACGTCACCTTCACCGCGCGCGTCCGCATCGACACCCCGACCGAGCAGGCCTACTACCGCCACGGCGGCGTGCTCCCCTACGTCCTCCGCGAGCTCCACCGCGCGGGCTGAAGACCTCACGAGGTGCCTGGAGGCCGAGCCGATAGGCGAGGCCGACCCAGCAAGCACGGCACCGCAAGTTCCGAGCGCAGCGAGGAATCCGTCTAGCGACGACGCTCGCTTTTCGCTAACGCTCCTGGCACCTCGTGAGGTTCAGGCGTCCTGGGCGAGACGGTCGGCGAACCAGGCGGCGGTGCGGGCGATGCCCTCGCGCACGTGCACGGCGGGCTCCCAGCCGAGGTGCTCGCGCGCCTTGGTGATGTCGGGGCGGCGCTGCATCGGGTCGTCGACCGGCAGCGGCCGGTACTCGATCTCCGACGACGATCCGGTGACCTCGAGCACCATCTGGGCGAAGTCGTTGATCGTGTACTCGTCGGGGTTGCCGATGTTCGTCGGCGTGGTGACGTCGGAGTCGAGCAGGGCGAGGAAGCCGCGCACCTCGTCCTCGACGAAGCAGAAGCTGCGGGTCTGGGAGCCGTCGCCGTAGATCGTCAGGGGCTCGCCCCGCAGCGCCTGCACGATGAAGTTGGACACCACCCGCCCGTCGTCGGGGCGCATCGAGGGGCCGTAGGTGTTGAAGATGCGCACGATGCGGACGTCGAGGCCGTGGTGGCGGTGGTACGCCATCGTCATCGCCTCGGCGAAGCGCTTGGCCTCGTCGTAGACGCCCCGGGGGCCGATCGGGTTGACGTTGCCCCAGTAGCTCTCGGGCTGCGGGCTGACCAGCGGGTCGCCGTAGACCTCGCTCGTCGAGGCGAGGAAGTACCGGGCCCCCTTCGCCTTGGCCAGGCCGAGCGTGTTGTGGGTACCGAGGCTGCCGACCTTCAGGATCTGGATCGGGATGCGCTCGAAGTCGATGGGGCTGGCGGGGCTGGCGAAGTGCAGCACCCGGTCGACCGGCCCCGGCACCCAGACGTACGTGCTGACGTCGTGCTCGACGTAGGTGAAGCCCGGCCGCCCGAACAGGTCCTCGATGTTGGCGATGGAGCCGGTGATCAGGTTGTCGAGGCAGACGACCTCGTCCCCCCGGTCGAGCAGCGCCCGGCAGAGGTGCGACCCGAGGAAACCGGCGCCGCCGGTTACGACGACGCGGCCCAACTCAGCGACCGATGCCGTCGACCACGAACCCCCGACGGTTCAGCGGTGAGCGGTCGAGCAGGTTTCGGGCGTCGACGACCCGCTTCTCGGTCATGACCTCGCCGACCTTGTCGAAGTCGAGCCACTTGAACTCGTCCCACTCGGTCAGCACCGCCAGCACCGCCGCCCCCTCGCACGCGGCGTACGGGTCGTCGACGACCTCGATGCCCTCGAGCCGGGGGTCGTCGGTGCCCGCCTCGATCGCCGGGTCGTAGGCGCGGACCCGGGCGCCGAGGGAGCGCAGCCGGCCGATGATCTCGAGCGACGGCGACTCGCGCAGGTCGTCGGTGCGGGCCTTGAACGTCAGCCCCCACACGCCGACCGTGACGCCGTCGACGTCGCCGCCCGCCGCGTCGGCGATCTTGGCCGCGACCCGCGTGAACTGGTCGTCGTTGACGGCGATGACGCCCTTCAGCAGCTCGAAGTCGTAGCCGGCGTCCTCGGCGATCTTGACCAGGGCGTGGGAGTCCTTCGGGAAGCAGCTGCCGCCCCAGCCCGGCCCGGGGCGCAGGAAGGCGTCGCCGATGCGCCGGTCGTAGCCCATGCCGAGCACGACGTCGTTGACGTCGGCGCCGACCGCCTCGCACACCGCCGCGATGGCGTTGACGTAGCTGATCTTGGTGGCGAGGAAGGCGTTCGACGCGTACTTGATCGTCTCGGCCGAGGCCGGGTCGGTCACCTGGAGCGGGGCGGCGAGGCCGAGGTACAGCCCGGCGACGCGGATGGCGGCGGACTGGTCGTCGGCGCCGATGACGATGCGGTCGGGGTGGAGGAAGTCGTGCACCGCCGAGCCCTCGCGGAGGAACTCGGGGTTGGACACGACGTGGACGTCGGAGCGGCCCAGCGCCTGCTCGACGACCCGGGTGGACCCGACCGGGACGGTCGACTTGTTGATCACGATCGACTCGGGGCGCACCACCGGCCCGATCTCGGCGGCGGCGTCGCGGATGTAGCTGAGGTCGGCCGAGCCGTCGGCGCCCTGCGGGGTCGGGACGCACAGGTAGATGAACTCGGCCTCGGCGGCCGCGGTGGTGGCGCCGAGCACGAAGCGGAGCTGCCCGGACTGGCGACCCTCGTTGACCAGCTCCTCGAGCCCGGCCTCCAGGATGGGGATCTCACCGCGGTTGAGGGCGTCGACCTTCTCGGGGATGACGTCCGCGCAGATGACCTCGTGACCGAGGTGGCTGAGGCAGGCCCCGGTGGTGAGACCCACGTACCCGGTTCCGATGACCGCGATCTTCTGGCCCATGTCTGACGTGGCTCCTTCGCCTCCCCCCGACCTGACGGGGCGATGCTAGTGGTCCGGCCGAGGTCACAGCCATCCGCGCTGGGTGGTGGCGCGACCTCACTCCGTCGGGGTGCACTCCTCGCCCGACTCCGGCGCCCGGGCGAGGAAGAACGCCGGGTCGTCGGGATCGTCGGCGTCGTCGGGGTCGGCCTCGGCCTCCGCCTCGGTCGTGGTCGTCGTGTCGTCGGTCGAGCCGTCGGTGGCGGTCGTCTGGTCGTCGTCGGTGTCGGCGGGCTCGGTGGTGGTCGTCGGCGCGGGGACGTCGTCGGCGTCCCGGGCCGACGAGGCGACGCCCTGCCAGTCGCTCCCGGTCACCACGACGATGTCGGCCCCGCCCGAGACCGTGGTCTCCTCGTAGACGACCGGCCCGGCGATCCAGGTGGCGACGAGGCGGGCCCCGGCCTCCAGCCCCGCCGGGTAGCGCACGGTGGTGACGCCCCCGAGCTCGCTCGCGTCGGTGCTGACCAGGGCCTCGAACCCGGCGGCGATGAAGGCGTCGGTGGCGTCGCCGCCCTGGCCTCGCGTGCCCGTGCCGTTGAGGACCTGGAGGGTCACCTCGGCGGGGTCGAGCGAGTCGGGGGCCACGCCCTCGCCCCGGAACAGCGCCAGCACCGGCTCCGACGCGTCCTCCTGGAGCCGCAGGATCGACTGCGAACCGGCCCAGTCGTCGGTGACGGTGAGCTGGTAGCGCTCGAGCTCGGACGGGTCGAACTCCCGGAACGGCCCGGCGAGGGCCAGGGCGACGTCGGGCGACCAGGCGTCGTCGACCCGGACGCTCTCGATGCCCAGGTCGACGAGCCGCCGCAGCGTGTTGGGGTTGCGCGCCCCCTTGCTGATCGCCTGCCGGAGCGAGAGCTGGATGAAGAGCTGCTGGCGGCCCTGCCGCGAGAAGTCGCCACCGGGATCGACGTGCCAGGTCCCGTCCGCGTCCTGCACCCGGTAGTCCTTGCGCGGCCGTACGAACGCCAGCGCCTGGCGCGGTCCGAGGACGTAGCAACCGGCGGCGGGGATGTCGAGCCCGGTGCTGGCCGCGCGGGCCGGTCGCGGGAAGTAGACGGGCACGCCGCCGACGACGTCGACCAGCTCGCGGAACCCGGCCAGGTCGACCTGGACGAAGTGGTGGATCGGGATGCCGAAGTTCTGCTCGATCGTCCGCACCAGGCGGGCGGCACCACCGGTCGCCATCGCCGAGTTGATCTTCTGCTCGTAGTCCGTGTCGGCGATCGGCACCCACAGGTCGCGCGGGATCGACAGCACGCGGGCGGCCCCGGTGTCGGGCTCGACCCGGACGACCATGATCGTGTCCGAGAGCTGGCCGGCGACGACCTCGCGGTTGCGGACGGGGTCACCCTCGGGCAGTCCCGACGCGTCGTCGATGCCGACCACCAGGTAGTTCTGCGGATCGCCCGGTTCGAGCTCGTCGGCCCGCAGGTCGTTCGACAGGTCGAGCCGGTCGAGGCGCGCCAGGCGGCTGTTCCCGAACGCGAGCGCGCCGGCGGTCGACAGCGCTGCCACCAGGGCGAACGCGTTGGCGGCGATCAGGAGGCGCTGGGGCCAGGAACGGCGGGAGGGGGCGCCGGCGGGGGCGGACACGATCGTCCGATCCTACGGGCTCGGTCCCCCCGACCCGGGTCACCGGGCCGTGACGTCAGCTACCCCATGGCCTCCGCCCGAGTCGAGGACCGCACCGGAGAGACCGGCCTGCCTACCGACCGGCCAGGACGGGCGGATGCGGCGATGCTCACCTGCTCGGCGGGCCGTCGGGCGGTGAACGGGGCCCGGTTGGGCATCGCGGGGCGACCCGGTACGCGCGCGGTCGCGCGCCATCCGCGCTCGGGACTGTCAAGAGAACGGTGTAAC
>JAAYBP010000472.1 GCA_012730075.1 Acidimicrobiales bacterium
TCGACGTGCCCGTCACCTCCGTCACCAACCACGTCCACCGCGGCCTGCGCCGCCTGCGGTCCGAGCTGGAGGACCCATGACCGACGATCCGACCTCCGACGCCTCCGACCCGGACGAGGACCTGGGTCGCCGCCTCCGCGCCGGGGCCCGTGCCCTGTCCGCCGCGGCCGATGCCCACCGGCCCGCGGCCGACGCGCACGGGGCCGACGCCGACGCCCCTGGCCGGCGACCCCGCCGGGTGCGGATGATCGCCGCGGCCGCGGTCCTCGCCGCGGTGGCGGTGGTCGCCACCGTCGCGGTCGCCACCAGGGGCGACGACGATGCCGACCGGGTGATCGCGGACGACGTCGACCGCACCGAGTGCCCGTCGGGGGCCGACGTGATCGCGGTCGAGACCGACACCGGCGCCCGCGACGACCAGTACTTCGACGGATTCCGCAGCGTCGGCGTGATGCGCACCGACCGCCCCGACGAGGTCACCTACCTGAACGAGCCGAGCCAGGTGGTCAGCGATCCGGCGATCTCGCCGCGCGGCGACCGGGTGGCCGTCAACTGGGCCGACGGCGACTACGAGTCGGCGGGCCCGGGGTCGGAGTCGATCTGGGCGATGGCCGCCGACGGCCACGACGCCCGCCCGCTCACCGACGGTTCCAGCCAGGCGAGCCCCACGTGGTCGCCCGACGGTCGATGGGTCGCCTTCGTCGAGCGGGACTGGTCGACCGAGGCCGAGCACGTGGCGATGATCCCCGCCGAGGGCGGCGACGTCCGGCGGCTCGCCACGGTTCCGATCGACTCCGCCTCGTCGACGACCATCGCCTGGACCCCCGACGGGGGCGCGCTGGTGGTGGCGGCGGGCGATCCGGCGACCCTGTCGATCGTCGACGTCGCCTCCGGCGATCGCCGCGAGGTCACCACCCTCCCGGCGCCGGTCACGTGGCTGACCGTGGTGCCCGGCGGCGAGGAGGTGCTGGGCGGGATCCGCACCGATCGCGGCGTGGAGCGGCTCGCGGTCGACCTCGACACCGGTGACCAGCGCCCGGTCAGCGGCCCCGAGGGCGAGCTCCGCTGGTCCGCCGATGGTCGGCGGGCCTACCTGCTCGACCGGCCGGGGAACGGGTGGAGCGGCACCCTCGTCCACGCCCGGTACAACGGCAGCGCCGTCGAGGCGGGCGAGCCGGTCACCGCGTTCGACGGGCTGCTCGCCTTCGACGTCGGTCCGTGCGTCGACCACGCCGTCGCCCCGGAGTCCGCCGTCGACCAGCCGCTCCTCGGCGCCTCCTGGGTGCTCGGCCCGCTGGGGGTGCGGCTCACCGAGCGCGAGCCCACGTCGTCCTGCGCCGGCGACGACGCCTGCCGCCCCGTGCGGGTGGACGTACACGAGGAGGAGTGGCGGGGCGACGCGCCCGTCGCGATCTGCACCGCCTACGACGCCGAGCTGCGCGGCGACGCACTCACCGGGGAGGTCGCCGCCACCGACGACTGCCCCTCCGCCACCGACCCGCGGTTGGGTCTCCCGCTCCGCGTGGAGGTCGACCGCAGCCGCCTGCGCGCGACCTACGCGACGTCCGCCGGCGAGTGGACCGTCGTCTACGGCGCCCTGTTCGTGGGAGAGGCCGCCGATCCGGTCGAGCCCGCCATCCCCGACGGGCCGGCGCTCGACGACTTCGCGGTGACCACCACGACCGCCCCGACGCCCGACGAGGCTCCGTGCGATCAGGTCACCGAGTTCGCCGATCGCCTCGCCGCCGCCGAGGTCGTCACCGACCTCCCGCCCGGCGGTCCGCCCGACCGGCTCGCCGACCGGGCCCGCCTCGTCGTCCGCGGCTTCCTCACCGACACCGCGATCGGCTCGGACCCCGACGCCGCCCCGACCGAGCTGACGTTCGTGTACACGCTGGTGGTCGAGGAGGTGCTGCGCGCCGATCCCGACGTGGACGTCGCGGTCGGCACCGAGGTCGGCGTCCGCCTGACCTGGGTCCTCGGCGACCGCGACCACGCGGCGCCGCCGCTGGGCGACCTCGCCGGCGTCGGGGGCCTCGACTCGCCGGACGGGGCGATCCCGGTCGTCGCCTTCCTCACCGACGAGGGCACGCCGTACCGGATGTGGCAGGTCGACGGGCCCTACGGGCTCGCCGTCGGGTGCGGCGCGCAGCGCGTCGGTGGCCTCGTCGGTGAGGAAGGCTGGGGCATGGAGATCGGCGAGCTGGCCGACGTCGCCCGCGGCTGACTCCCCCCGCTCCCCCGCCGCGGCTCGGCGTGGCCGCCGAGCGGCTGTGGGAGAGTCCGGGGCATGAGCGAGACGACGAACGGCCGGTACCGGGCCGACCTCCGCTGGACGACCCACGGCGCGGTGCACGTGCGGGCCGACGACTGGGGCGGGCTCGGCTTCGGGCAGGGGTGGGCGTGCGCCCGCGACCACGCCGGGACGATCGTCGACCAGATCGTGAAGGTCACCAGCCGCCGGGCCCGCTTCCACGGCGCCGGCCCCGAGGGCCGACACCTGGCGTCGGACTTCGGCTACCGGGCCCTCGGCGTCGTCGACCGGGCACCCGCCTGGCGCGAGGAGCAGCCGCCCGAGCTGCGCGAGGTGATCGCCGGCTACGTCGCCGGGGTGAACGCGTGGATCGAGGAGGCGACGGCCACGCCCGGCACGCTGCCCGCGTGGTGCGACGGGGCCGAGTGGATGCAGCCGATCGACGAGCTCGACCTGTACGCGTACCTGGTCGACGTCGCCCTGCTCGGCAGCGGCCGCAACCTCGCCCCGCTGATCGGACGGGCCGAGGCACCCGGGCCCGACGGCCCGGTGCCGCCCGCCCCGCTGGGCGACTTCGCTCGGATCGAGGCGGCGAGCAACGGCTGGGCGTTCGGCGGCGACGTCACCGCGTCGGGCCACGGCATCGTGATGGCCAACCCCCACTTCCCGTGGGAGGGCGAGGCCCGCTTCTGGGAGTGCCACCTGACCATCCCCGGCGAGGTCGACGTCTACGGCGTGTCGCTCCTCGGGGCGCCGGGCGTGCAGATGGGCTTCAACCGCGACATCGCGTGGGCCCACACGTTCTCCAAGGGGCACCGCTTCACCCTCGCCCGGCTCGACCTGGTCGACGGCGACCCGACCCGCTACCGCCACGGTGACGTCGAGCGGGAGATGACGCCGACCACCCATGCCGTCGAGGTGCGCGGCGACGACGGCGGGGTCACGACGGTCGAGCGGACGCTGTGGACCACCCACCACGGCCCGATGGTGAACCTCCCCCTCCTCGGGTGGGGCACCGAGGTCGGCTTCACCTACCGCGACGCCAACCTCGACCAGACCGGCGTCCTCGCCCAGTTCCTCGCCATGGACCGCGCCCGGGGCATGGACGACCTCCAGTCCGCCCTGCGCGGCGGGCTCCCGTGGGTGAACACCCTCGCCGCCGACCGCACCGGCCGGGCCTGGTACATCGACGCGTCGTCGACACCGAACCTCTCGGCCGAGGCCCAGGAGCGCTTCCGGCGGCGGCTCGAGACCGACCCGGTGGCGGCCCTCCTGTACGAGAGCCGGGTGGCGCTGCTCGACGGGAGCGATCCCGGCGACGACTGGGTCGACGACCCGACCGCCCTCCGGCCCGGCCTGGTGCCGTTCGACCGCCTGCCGCAGCTCGAACGCCGCGACTACGTCGCCAACGCCAACGACTCCCACTGGCTCGCCCACCCCGACGAGCCGCTGACCGGGTACTCGGTGCTGCACGGCTTCGAGCGCACGCCGCAGAGCCCCCGCACCCGCCAGAACCACCGGGTGGTGCAACGGATGATCGCCGACGGACCGGTCACGCGCGAGCGGGCCACCGCCGCGGTGCTCGGCAACGAGAGCCTGACCGCCGAGCTGCTGCGCGACGCGGTGGTCGAGCGGGCTCGTGCCGCGGGGACGGTCACCGTCGCCGGGGAGGAGGTCGACCTGGGGCCGGCGGCCGACGTCCTCGTCGCGTGGGACGGACGGGTCGACCTCGACTCGGTCGGCGCGGTGCTCTGGCGGGAGGTGATGGGCACGTTCCCGCCCGCCGACCGCCTCGACGCGGGGCCGATCTTCGCCGTCCCGTTCGACCCCGACGACCCCGTGGCGACGCCCCGTGACCTGGCCGACCCGCCCGCCGGGGGCGACGACCCGATCGTCGCCGCCGTCGCCCTCGCCGTGCAGGGCCTGATCGGCGCGGGCGTGCCGATCGACGCGCCCCTCGGCGCGGTGCAGCACGCGGTCCGCGGCGACGAACGGGTGCCGGTGCACGGCGGCGGCGAGGCCGACGGGGTGTGCAACATCCTCGAACCGACCGGCAACCTGGCCGCCACGTCGCTCGAACCGGTGCCGCCGCGGCTGCCCGCCGTCCCGGGGCGACCGGCCCACACCGGCCTCGGGCTCGGCGGCTACCGGTGCACGTACGGCACGAGCTGGTACATGGTCGTCGAGCTCACCGACGACGGTCCGGTGGCCGAGGGCCTGCTCGCCTACGGCCAGAGCGGCGATCCCCGTTCGCCCCACCACCACGACGGCATCGAGGCCTACGCGGCCAAGGCGGTGCGGCCCCTCCTGTTCACCGACGCCCAGATCGACGCCGACCCGAACCTCGTCCGCCGCACCGTGACCGGCTGACCGCGCGTACGAGCTTCCTCCGATCCCGTTCGTGCGAGGGGGTCAGCGGGGTTCGCAGATGACGACGGGGATGTCGCGCGACGAGCGCTTCTGGTAGGAGGCGTAGCCCTTGTACGCGGCGGTGATGTCGGGCCACAGTTCCGCCTTCTCGTCGGGCGAGGCGACCCGGGCGCGCATGGGGCGGGTCTCGCCGTCGAGTGTGATCTCGACCTCGGGCCGGGCGACCAGGTTCAGGAACCACGCCGGGTCCCGGTCGTCGCCGCCCTTCGACGCGACCAGCACGACGCGGTCGTCGTCGTGGATCGGCGTGGTGAGCATCGTGCGGCGCGGCTGGCCGGTCTTGCGTCCGGTCGTGTGCAGCTCGACCGTCGGCATCCCGAACGCCGTCGACAGCACGCGGCCGCCGGTCGCCTTCAGCACGGCGCGGTGGCCGAGGTTCATCGCCTTCATGCCGATGTCGGTCAGCGTGTCGCTCAGGCTCACGGGGCTCCCCTCGGTCGGGACGCGATCCTCGCACGCCCCGCCGACCGACGGAACCGTCGAGGGGATCGCCCGCGCACGGGTTTCCTCCGACCCCGTTCGTGCGCGCCGTAGGGTGCGGGCCGATGGGCGACGACGAGATCCGGCTGGCCGGGTGCGACCGGGCGTTCGCTCCGGTGGGCCTCGGCACGTGGGCGTGGGGCGACCGGGCCACCTGGGGCATGGGCGGCTACGACACCGACCTGACCGAGGAACGAATCGCCGAGGCGTGGCGGGCCGCGATCGACGCGGGCGTGACGCTGATCGACACCGCCGAGGTGTACGGCGGCGGCGAGAGCGAGCGCATCATCGGCCGCCTCCTCGCCGCCCACCCCGAGGACCGCGACCGGGTCGTCCTCGCGACGAAGTTCATGCCGATGCCTTGGCGGCTGAACGTCCGGAGCGCCCTGCGCGACGCCCTGCGCGCCTCGCTCGACCGCCTCGGCGTCGACCGGGTCGAGCTGTACCAGATCCACGGACCGGTGAGCCTGCGGTCGCACTCGGCGCTGGCCGAGGCGCTCGCCGCGGTGGTCGACGAGGGCCTGACCGCCGCGGTCGGCGTGTCGAACTACTCCGTGCGCGAGGTGCGCTCGATCCGGCGCGCCCTCGAATCGCGGGGCGTGCCGCTGGCGTCGAACCAGATCGAGTACTCGCTGCTGCGGCGACGCCCGGAGTCGGTCGGGCTGATCGCCGAGTGCCGCGAGCACGGCGTCCTCCCGCTCGCCTACTCGCCGATCGGCCAGGGTCGCCTCACCGGGAAGTACTCGGCGGCGAACCCGCCTCCGTCGTCGCGGACGTTCTCGACGCACCCGATGGCCGAGGTCGACCGCGTCGTCGCCGTGCTCAGGGAGATCGGCGAACCGGCGGGGCGCACCCCGAGCCAGGTCGCCCTGCGGTGGCTGGTCGAGAAGGGGGCGGTGCCGATCCCCGGTGCGAAGCACGCCGGTCAGGCCGAGCAGAACGCGGGCGCGCTGGGGTGGTCGCTGACCGCCGAGGAGGTCGCCCGCCTCGACGCCGCCGCGCTCGACGGCACCCGCACGCTCCGCCAGCGGATCTGGCAACACGGATAGGAGTCCCGATGTCACCCGCCGACGACGCATCCTCCGGCCGACCGTCGCGGGTCGACTTCCACTTCGACGTGATGTGCCCGTACGCGTTCCAGACGTCGCTCTGGATCCGCGAGGTGCGCCGCCTCACGGGGCTGGAGATCGGATGGCGCTTCTTCTCCCTGGAGGAGGTCAACCGGCTCGAGGGCAAGAAGCACCCGTGGGAGCGGGAGTGGTCCTACGGCTGGTCGATGATGCGGGTCGGCGTACTGCTGCGACGGCGCGATCCCGACCTGCTCGACGAGTGGTACCTCCGGGCGGCCCGCGCGCTCCACGTCGACGGCCGCAAACCGCACCGGCCCGAGGTCGCCGAGGCGCTGATCGCCGAGATGGGCCTCGACCCGGCGCTCGTCGCCGAGGCGATCGCCGATCCGACCACCACCGACGAGGTGCGCACCGACCACGAGGCGGTGCTCGCCGACGGCGGATGGGGCGTGCCGATCCTCCGCTTCGACGACGGCACCGCGCTGTTCGGACCGGTCGTCGTCGATCCGCCCACCGGCGACGCCGCCATCCGCCTGTGGGACCTCGTGTGCGGCTGGCGGGAGTTCCCCCACCTCTACGAGCTCCAGCGCCCGAAGCGACCCGAGGACATCGCCCTGATCGGCGAGACGTTCCGCCCGTACCTCGAGGCGCGGGACTGGGTCACGATCCAGAACGAGACCCCATGACCACCAACCTGCCGAAGGACGAGGTGATCGCCGCCCTCGCCGAGGAGCTCGGCGCGCTGGCCGACCTGCTCGACGACCTGCCCGACGCCGAGTGGTCGACCCCCACCGACCTGCCCGGCTGGGACGTGCACGCCAACGTCGCCCACGTGATCGGCACCGAGGCCATGCTGCTCGGCCAGTCGCCGCCGGCGAGCGACGTCGAAGTCGCCTCGCTGCCCCACGTGCGGAACGACATCGCGGCGATGAACGAGGCGTGGATCGTCGGGCTGGCCGACGTGCCCCCGGCCGACATGCGCGACCGCCTGCGGACCGTCACCGCCGAGCGCCTCGCCGTCCTGCGGGCGATGGGCGACGACGAGTGGGACGAGCCGGGCTTCACGCCGGCCGGGCGGGACACCCACGGGCGCTTCATGCGCATCCGCACGTTCGACTGCTGGATGCACGAGCAGGACGTGCGCGACGCGGTCGGACGCCCCGGGCACCGTTCGGGTGCGGCGGTCGAGCAGGCGCTCGACGAGATGGTGACCGCCCTCGGCTTCGTCGTCGGCAAGCGGGCCGGATTCCCCGCGGGCTCGTCCGCCACGTTCGTGCTCGACGGCGACCCCGGCCGGACGGTGCACGTGCTCGTCGCCGACCGGGCGGGGGTGGTCGACGCGCTGGACGGGCCGGCGACGGTGACCCTGCGCGCCGGCGTGCACTCCTTCACCCGCGTCGCCGGCGGCCGCCGTCCCGCCGACGCGTTCGACGACGTCACCGTCGACGGCGACCCCGAGCTCGGCGCCCGCCTGCTCGCCCACCTCGCCTACACGATCTGACGCCGGCCGGGGTCGACGGGCACGGGTAACAGTTTTCCTCCGACCCCACCTGTTACCGGGTTGTTGCAGACGGGGTGAAAAATCCCTACCGTGCGCGGCCGTGCGTGAGTCATCGGTCACACCCGGGACGGAGGACGCCACCGACGGGAGATCGGTGCGGGCCGAGCGCACCCGCCGACGCGTGGTCGACGCCCTGCTCACGCTCAACGACGAGGGCCACATCCGCCCGACGGCGCGGGACATCGCCGATCGTGCCGGGGTGTCGGTCCGCTCCCTGTACGTCCACTTCCAGGATCTCGATGCCTTGATGCTCGCCGCCGCCCGCCGCCACCGCGACCGGGTCGAGGCCCTCGCGCCGCCGCTCGTCACCGACGGACCGCTCGCCGCCCGCCTCGCCGCCCTCGTCACCCGGCGGGTCGCCGTCCTCGAGGTCGGGGCCGGGGTCCACCGGGCCGCCCGCCTCGCCGAGCCGACCTCCCCCGCGATCCAGCGGAGCCTCGCCGCCGGCCGGCGCCTCGTGCGGGGCGA
>JAAYBP010000074.1 GCA_012730075.1 Acidimicrobiales bacterium
CGATGCCGCCGGACTCGACGCGCAGGGGCGCGGCCGCCCCGCCCCGGCTGTGCACGAGGAAGCCGTCGAAGGCACCCGTGAGCGGCTGCACCCCGTCGATGTAGGAGGTCAGGGTGAACGCGGACTGGGACTCGCCGACCCCGAGGAGCCGTTCGACCTCCAGGCCGCCGAGGGCGTCGACGTCGCCGGGGGTGCGGAGGGCCCGGGCGACCTGGGTGAAGATGTCGTAGGAGAAGGCGTCGCCGGGGTGGGTGAGGTCGCCGTAGCGCTCGGCGTCGATCGCCTTGAGGCCCTGCCCCGCGCCGGCGAACTCCGACACGGGCGTCATCACGGCGACGTCGCCGCCCTCGACCCCGATGCTCTGCACCGACACGCCGACCCACGCGTACCCGCCGCGCACCAGCTCGTCGACCAGGTAGGTGTAGTCGGGGCTGGAGTCGGCGCCGGCGCTGACGTTGAGCCACTCGACGACGACGGTGCCGTCGAAGTCGGCGGCGTCGCCGGGGCGGCGCACCACGATGCGGGTGCGGTAGTCGGCCTCGTCGCCGGGGACGAGGTCCCAGTGGCCGTCGGTGGGCGGCGCCTCGCCGTCGGCGGTCTCGTAGTCGACCGCGGTGCCCTCGACGGTGAACTCCTCCTCGACCCAGCCCGCGGCGGCGAGGTCGGGCCCGCCGCCGGCGGAGAGGAGGTGGATGCCGCGGCCGGCGGTGAGGGGTCCGGCGACGGTGGCGGCCGGCCCGTCGGCCCGCTCGGGGGGCGTCAACCCGCCCGTGGCATCGGAGTCGCCGCCGGAGTCGGCCGCCTCGGTCGTCGTCGTCACCGCGCCGTCACCTCCGTCGTCGTCCGCGCACGCCGCGCTCCCGAGGAGCAGCATCGCTGCCGTCGCCACCGCCGCCCAGGTCCGCTTGGTCACGGGCCGAGACCGTAACGGCGCTCAGGGACAGTCGGCGAGGATGCTGGCCGGGGCGCCGTTGGCGTGGGCGTAGTCGCAGCCCGCCTCGAGCGTCGATCCGGCGAAGCCGACGCTCCAGGCCCCGCCGGCGTAGCGGAGGTGGGCGACGCCGGGGTCGGTCTCACCGAGCGCCAGCGTGGCGACCGCCCAGGGCCCGTCGCACACCACCTCGATCACGGTCGCCCCGGTGAAGGACGAACCGGCCTGCACCAGCGCCGTGGCCACGTTGCTGCTCGGGCACTCGCCGTCCTGGGCCGGGACCGTGGCGGTGTCGTCGCCGGGGTCGCCGTCGGTGCTGGTGCCGGTGGTGTCCGACGTCGCGGTGGTGTCGGACGTGGACGTCGGCTCCTCGGTGGTGGAGGGCGGCTCCGTCGTGGTCGCGTCGTCGGCCTCGGTCGTCGTCGTCGTGGTCGTGGACGCGTCGTCGTCGCCGCCGTCGTCGCCTCCGCACGCGCCGAGGGCGAGGACCAGCGTGGTCAGGGCGGCGAGGGCGCGGCGACGGGCGGACCGGGGCGATCCGTACCGCTCCGACCCGGCTCGGAGCGGCGCGGTGCAAGGCGACGGGGGCATCGCGCGACCCTACGACCGGCGACGGGCCGCGGCCGCGCGGGTCGTCGGCGCGTGCCGCGGCGCGATCAGACCGCGATCAGCGTCGTCGCGGCGGCCGCCACCGCCAGGCCACCGAGTTGGACGCGCCCCACCCGCTCGGCGAGGACGCCCTGGGCGAGGATCACGGTCGCCGCCGGGTACAGGCCGACCACGGCCGACACGACCGACAGCATCCCGTGGCGGAGCGCGACGAGGTACAGCGCGTTGGCCGCCATGTCGAGCACGCCGCACGCGACCACCGGCCACGCGCCTCGGCCCCGCAGCACCGACGTGAGGGACCCGCCGCCGCGCCAGGTGATCAGGGCCAGCACCGGCACCGAGGCCATCCGGGCGCCGAG
>JAAYBP010000075.1 GCA_012730075.1 Acidimicrobiales bacterium
GGAGGCCGGGTCCGTCGGGGGGCCTCTGCTACCGTGACCGTTCCTTCCGGGGTAGCTCAGCTGGCAGAGCAGCTGACTGTTAATCAGCTTGTCGTGGGTTCGAGCCCCACCCCCGGAGCCATCCGCCGGCCGACGGCGGCGGCGGGTCGCATCGGTCCGCCGCCGCGGCCCGCGACCGTCGGGGCCTGTAGCTCAGTGGTCAGAGCAGGGGACTCATAATCCCTCGGTCGTGGGTTCGATCCCCACCGGGCCCACCAACCTCGGGCCCACGTCGTCGGGCCGGGAGCGCTCAGTCGCCCTCGAGGTAGTCACGCAGCTTCTGGCTCCGGTGCGGGTGGCGGAGCTTGGCCAGTGTCTTGGACTCGATCTGGCGGATGCGCTCGCGGGTGACGCCGAACTCCCGGCCGACCTCCTCGAGCGTGCGGGTCTGACCGTCGTCGAGGCCGAAGCGGAGCCGCACGACGGCCTGCTCCCGCTCGTTCAGCTCGCTCATCGCCTCGACGACCGCGTCGACGAGCATCGTGCGGGCGGCGGCGTCGGCGGGCGCCTCGGCGTGGAGGTCCTCGATGAAGTCCGACATCGTCGAGTCGTCGGTCTCCCCCATCGGCGAGTCGAGCGAGAGCGGGTCCTGGGCGTGCCGGAGGATCTCGCGCACCCGGCTCGGGGTCATGTCGACCTTGACCGCCAGCTCCTCGACCGTCGGCTCGCGTTCGAGCTCCTGGAGCATCTGGCGCTGGATGCGGTGCACCTTGTTGATCGACTCGACCATGTGCACCGGGATGCGGATCGTCCGGGACTGATCGGCGATGGCCCGCGTGATCGCCTGGCGGATCCACCAGGTGGCGTAGGTCGAGAACTTGAAGCCCTTGGTCCAGTCGAACTTCTCGACCGCCCGCATCAGGCCGAGGTTGCCCTCCTGGATCAGATCGAGGAGCTGCATGCCCCGCCCGACGTAGCGCTTGGCGACCGACACGACGAGCCGCAGGTTCGCCTGGATCAGCTGGGACTTGGCCTCCTCACCGTCGCGGCAGATGCGGTCGAGCCGCCGCCGCTCGGCGAAGGGCAGCGAGTCGAGCCCGTCGCTGGCCGACAGGTCGGCGAGGGTGGCGGCCGCCGCCGCGCCGGCCTCGATGCGCTGGGCGAGCGAGACCTCCTCGGGCCCCGTCAGCAGCGGGACCCGCCCGATCTCGCGCAGGTAGATCCGGACCGAATCTCCTGCGCTGGTCGAGCGGTCGGGTGTGCTCGACGACCGGGTGCGGCGCGTGGTGGGCCGCGCGGCCCGGTTGGTGGCGGAGATGACCCGGCTCCGCTCGGCGGGTGCCGGAGCCCGGGTCTCGGGGTCGTCGACGGTTACGGCGTCGAGCGCGCGGGGAGCGTCACCGTCGGTCGCGACGGCGGGAGCGGGAGTGGGTGGAACCGCTCCTGTTGCTCCGGTCATGACCTCTCCTCGGCCCGTTCGGCCAGCCAACCTAGCAACTGGTCCTCCTCGGTTCTCCTGGGCCGGGCGTCGGGCGCGACGGCGGCGAGGCGCTGCCCGAGCCACGTCGTCAGCGGCAGGATCGAGTCGTCCCCGGTCGCCGCGTGCTCGGCCCGGAGCCGCTTCAGCTCCCGGTGCCCGGCGGCCCGCAGGAGCACCCGCCGGACGTCGGCGGGGTCGCCCGACTCGTCCTCGGTCGCCAGCCGCTGCAGCAGCTCACCCGCCTCGGGGTCGGCGTCCTCGATCGCCCGGTGGAGGTCGCCGCCGGCCGCGACGAGGGCGCGGTACGCCGCCGCGTGCAGCCCGTCCTCGAAGAGCACCTCGTGCAGCAGCGGCAACATCTCCTGCCGGGTCTCGCCGTCGATGGCTAGCCGCAGCGCGGACAGCTCGGGCAGCTCCCCGGAGCGACGCCGGGCCGGGCGCGGGTCGACGAGCTTCACGCGGGCGCCCTTCCCGCGGAGCATCTCGCGCAGCCGGTCCACGTCGACGCGGCAGCGGTCGGCGACGGTCACGACGTACTGGTCGCGGACGAAGCCGTCGGGGTGCTCGCGGATCACCTCGAGGGCGTCGTGGGCGCGCCGGGCGTTGGCCTCCGGCGAGCGCCCCTCGACGGCGGCGAGCGCCCGCTCGACTCGGAAGCCGAGGAACGGCAGCGGGTCGGCGACCGCCGCCCGCAGGCGGTCGGGGTCGTCGCGTGCGAGGTCGCCGGGGTCGAGCCCGGCCGGCAGATCGGCGACGACCACCTCGAGGTCGTGGCGCCGCTCCCACTCGTAGACCCGTTCGGCGGCGGCGGCCCCGGCCGCGTCGGGGTCGAAGGCGAGGACGAAGCGCCGGGCGAACCGCTTCAGGAGCCGGACGTGCTCCTCGGTCAGGGAGGTGCCGCAGGTGGCGACGGCCCGGGCCAGGCCGGCGTCGGCGAAGCCGATCACGTCGGTGTAGCCCTCGCAGATGATGACCTCGTCGGCCCTCGCCGCCTCGGACTTGGCCCAGTTGAGGCCGTACAGCACCCGGCTCTTGTCGTAGAGCGCGGTCTGGCTGGTGTTGCGGTACTTCGGGCCCTCGCCGCCGGGGAGGACCCGGCCACCGAAGCCGATGGCGCCGCCCTGGGGGTCGAAGATCGGGAACATCACCCGGCCGCGGAAGAAGTCCTGCTGGCGTCGGGCCTTGTTCACGAACCCGAGGCCGGTGGCGGAGAGGACCTCGTCGCGCAGGTCGAGGTGACGGGCGAGGGCGTCCCACTCGTCGGGCGCCCACCCGAGGCGGTAGCGCCGGACGCTGTCGCCGTCGAACCCCCGCTGGCGCAGGTACGCGCGGGCCGCCCCGGCGTCGGCGCCGGTCAGCAGACGCTGGTGGTACCACTCGACCGCCCGCTCGACCGCCGCGCCGAGCTGCTGCCTGCGCTTGCGCCCCTCGCCCTCCGCCCGGTCGGTGTAGCGGAGCGTCACGCCGGTCTGCTGGGCGAGCCACTCGATCGCCTCGACGAACGTCAGGTGCTGGAGCTCCTCGACGAGGCGGATCGTGTCGCCCTTCGCCTGGCACCCGAAGCAGTAGTAGAGGCCCTCCTCGGCGTTGATCGAGAACGACGGCGTCTTCTCGCCGTGGAACGGGCACAGGCCGGTCCACCGGCGGCCGACCCGCTTGAGCTGCATGAACTGGTTGGCGACCGCGACGATGTCGGCCCGCTCGCGGACGAGGGCGATGTCCTCGTCGACGATGCCCATCAGGCCCCCGGCTCGCGCCCGTCGACGGCGGAGGTCGGACGGGCGCGGTGCACGCGCCGAACGTACCAGCGGACCCGGTCAGGGCCTCCCGGGTTCCGACGGGGCGGTCAGCTCGTCGCCGTCCGCGACGGTCGGGTCGGCCGCAAAGGTCGGGTCGGCCACGACGGGACCGTCACCCGGACCGTCCTCCTCGCCGGGGCCGTCGCGCTTGTCGGCCATCAGCGAGGCGACGATCGTGACGGTCAGCACGACGACGATCACCAGCAGCGACAGCCAGGTCGGGAAGTGGAAGTCCTCGACCGGGAAGTCGAACTGGTCGCCGGTGAAGGTGAGGATCATCTTCACGCCGACGAAGCCGAGGATCGCGCCGAGTCCGTAGTTGAGGTAGCGGAAGCGGTCCTGCATGCCGTTGAGGCAGAAGTACAGGGCGCGCAGGCCCAGGATGGCGAAGGCGTTGGACGAGAAGACGATGAACGTCTCGTGCGACACACCGAAGATCGCCGGCACCGAGTCGACCGCGAAGACGACGTCGGTCGACTCGACCATCACCAGCACCGCGAACAGCGGCGTGGCCAGGCGCTTCCCGTCGATCCGGGTGAACAGCTTCTGGCCGTCGTACCGGTCGGTCGAGGGTACGACCCGGCGTACGAGGCGCAGCACGAGGCTCGTGTCGGGGTCGACCTCGACCTCGTCGTGGAAGGCGATCTTCTGCGCCGTGTAGATGAGGATCGCACCGAACACGAGCAGCGTCACCGAGAACGCCTGGATCAGGGCCGAGCCGGCCATGATGAAGATCGCCCGCAGCACCAGCGCCCCGAAGATCCCCCAGAACAGCGTGCGGAACTGGTACTTGGGCGGGACCGCGAAGTAGTTGAAGATCACCGCCCAGACGAACACGTTGTCGATCGACAGGCTCTTCTCGAGCAGGAAGCCCGAGATGTACTCACCGGCCGCACGGGCCCCGACGTCGACACCGTGGGTGCCGTCGGGGGCGATGCCCGACGTCCGGCCGATGTAGTAGATGACGCCGGTGAAGGCGACGCCGATCGAGATCCAGACGGCGCTCTCGATCGCCGCCTCCTTGAAGCTGATCTCGTGGGGCTTGCGGTGCACGACCAGCAGGTCGAAGACCAGCAGGCAGGTGATGAAGATGAGCAGCGCCCCCCACTCCCACGGGTGGATGTCGAGGTTGACGTAGCGCTCGGAGCTCGACCCACCGGCCGCGAGGAGGAGGGATGGGGTCATGGGTCGGGGGATCTCCGGCTGATCGACGATCGATGGTCAGCCGGGAGTCTCTCCACCCGGCCACGAGGGCCGGGCCGACCGCCCCGGGTGCGCATCGCACCGTGCTGACGTCTGCGGTCGTACGGGATACTCCCTCCCGGACGCCGTCAAACCTACCGGCTCCGCGGCTCCGCTCCGCGAACGGGGACCGGGGCCGGGCCGGCGAGTACGGTCGCCGTCACGGTCGGCGCCGCGGTCGGCGCCGTCCGGCCCGACCCGAGGAGCACCGTGCCCGACGAGCCGACGGACCGACAGCCCGGCGACCTGCCCCCCACCCCCGAGGAGGCGACCCGGGCCTGGGCCACCGGCGAGCACCCGTCCGGCGACGCGACCCAGATGTGGCGGCCCGAGGACGAGGTCGGCGCGCCCGCGGGCGCGGGTGGGGCGGCGGGGCCGGGCGGGATCGGTGGATCGGCCGGTGGCCCAGCCGGCGCCGACGCCACGCAGGTGTGGCGGCCCGACGACGTCGACGGGCCCCGAACGCCGCCGATGGGGACCCAGGCCCACGTGCCGGCCCCGGCCTACCCGATCGATCAGGGCACCGGCGCCGCTCCCCCGCCCGGGTCGTCCAGCGCCGGGCGGGGCATCCTCGTCGCCGCCATCGCGGTGGTGGCCGTCGCGATCCTGGCCGTCGCCGCCGTGCTGCTGATCAACTCGTCGGGCGACGACGACCCGGCCGACACGACGACGACCTCCTCCACCACCGAGGAGCCGACGTCGGAGTCGACCACCGACAGCTCGACCACCGAATCGACCACCACGTCGACGTCGACCACCTCCACCTCGACCACCAGCACGACGTCGACCACCACCACGAGCACGACCACCACGTCGACCACCACGACGTCGACCACCACCACGACCACGACCACCACGGAGGGTGAGGGCGGCGGAGACGAGGACGGCGGCACCTGAGCGGCCGATTCGCCGGAGCCGTCGGCCGTCGCCCGGGCCGCCCTGCCCTGACCAGGACTTTCGCCGTGCCTCCGTCGGCGAATCGCCAGCGAATCGCCGCCGGACACCCCCCAGCGAATCGCCAGCGAATCGCTGTCCGACACCCGCGAGCGAATCGCCAGCGAATCGCTGTCCGACACCC
>JAAYBP010000473.1 GCA_012730075.1 Acidimicrobiales bacterium
CGGTCGGCATCGTCGAGGGATCACCCCTCTTCGGCGGCCTCCGGGCGGTCGAGCAGGGCACGTACCTGCGCTACGAGGGCACCACCGCCTACGGGCTGCGGGCACCGACGCCGCTGAGCGTCCCCTACGTGCTCGACCAGATCCGGCCGACCCTCGAGCGGGTCGCGTCGCTCCCGCCCGTGGCCGGCTGAATCCCCTGGGCGACGGCTGAACCGCCCGTCGCCGATCAGGCAACGAGCGGGCGGTGATCAGGCCTCGGCAGGCTCGGCGGTGTCGCTCGGCTGGCCGAAGACGCCCTTGGAGAAGGCGATCGCCCCGATGACGACGACGGCGGCGACGATCGCGATGACGATCGCCAGCGGCTCGGCGACCTGGCGCATCTCGCGCAGGGCGTCCTCGTCGTAGAAGCCGATGATCGCCGGCAGGACGAGCAGCGAGACGAGGTTCATCACCTTGATCAGCGGGTTGAGGGCCGGCCCGGCGGTGTCCTTGAACGGGTCGCCGACGGTGTCGCCGATCACGGCGGCCTTGTGGGGCTCGGAGCCCTTGCCGCCCTCGGCGCCGTCCTCGATGTACTTCTTGGCGTTGTCCCAGGCGCCGCCGGCGTTGCTGAGGAAGTTGGCCATGAGCTGGCCGACGACGATCACCGACGCCAGGAAGGCGCCCAGCGCGATCGGGCCGAGGCCGAAACCGATGATCACCGGGGTGAGCACGGCGATCAGGGCCGGGGTGGCCAGCTCGCGCAGCGACGCCGTGGTGCAGATGTCGATGGCGGGCCCGTAGTCGGGCTGCTTGGTGCCGGCCATGATGCCGCCGTCGGCGAACTGCCGGCGGACCTCCTGCACGACGACGCCCGCGGTTCGCGAGACGGCGCGGATGGCGAGCGAGGAGAAGATGAACGGGATCGAGCCGCCGATCAGGAGGCCGATGAACACCTTCGGGTCGGCCACGTTGATCGGGTACGACGCGTCGGCGAGCACCGCTCCTGCGGGCGCGATCGACTCGATGATCGTCTCGCCGTAGGAGGCGAACAGGGCGACGGCGGCGATGACGGCCGAGCCGATGGCGAAGCCCTTGGTGACCGCCTTGGTGGTGTTGCCGACGGCGTCGAGGCTCACCATGATCCGCTCGGGCTCGCCCTCGAAGTTCCCCGACATCTCGGCGATGCCGGCCGAGTTGTCGGCGACCGGGCCGAAGGTGTCCTCGGCGACGATGATGCCGGTGGTCGACAGCATGCCGATGCCGGCCAGGGCGACCAGGTAGGTCGAGAACTTGAAGCTGCCCCCGCCGAGGGCGATCGCCCCGCCGATGGCGACGGCCACCGCGAGGAGACCCCAGACCGCGGACTCCAGGCCGGAGCTGATGCCCTCGAGCACGGTGGTGGCGGGACCGGTGCGGGCGGCCTTGGCGATCTCCTGTACCGGCTTGGTGGTGGTGGAGGTGAAGTAGGCGGTGATCTTCGAGGCGGCGAAGCCGAGAGCGACACCGACGACGATGGCGCCGAACATGCGGGCACCGGGCTGGGAGACGGTGGCCCCCTCCGGGTTGCCGACGTAGGCGAACGCCAGCACGGCGGCGCCGGCGATGGCGATCACCTGGGCGATCGAGATGCCCCGGTTGATGATCTTCAGGGCGTCGTCCTCGCCGGGCCGGGCCTTGGCGAGGAACAGGCCGATCGTCGAGGCGACCAGGCCGATCGCCATGACGGCCACCGGGAAGACGAGGCCGCGGGCGGCGACGTCGGGCCCGAGCCCGATGCCGCTGAAGGCGGTGACGCCGAGGATGATCGAGGCGACGAGCGTGACGCCGAAGCTCTCGAACAGGTCGGCGGCCATGCCGGCGCAGTCGCCGACGTTGTCGCCGACGTTGTCGGCGATCGTCGCCGGGTTGCGGGGGTCGTCCTCGGGGATGCCCGCCTCGACCTTGCCGACGAGGTCGGCGCCGACGTCGGCGGCCTTGGTGAAGATGCCGCCGCCGACCCGGAGGAACAGGGCGAGCAGCGAGCCGCCGAACCCGAAGCCGACGAGGATCGCGGAGGACGTGTTCTGGAAGACGAGGATGATCGTCGTGGCGCCGAGCAGGCCCAGGCCGGCGGTGGCGAGGCCGACGACGCCGCCGGTGCGGAACGCGACCTGGAAGGCGGCGCCGAAGTCCGAGCGCACCGCGGCCGCGGTGGTGCGGACGTTGGCCTTGGTGGCGAGCCACATGCCGAGGAAGCCGATCGACGCCGACGCCAGGCCACCGACGACGAACGCGATGGTGCGGAACAGGCCGGACTGCACGAAGTTCAGGGCGGTGTCGGCGTCGGGCTGTCCGGGGACGAGCGGCTTGTCGATGGCGGTCGAGGTCAGGAACACGACCACCGCCAGCGGCACGACGATGACCGCGATCGTGCGGAACTGGCGCTTGATGTAGGCCATCGCACCCTCGTGGATGGCGTCGGAGATGTCGGTCATCTCCTTCGAGCCGTCGTCGGCGGCCAGGACGCCCTGCATCATCACGTAGGCGACCACCAGGGCGCCCAGGGCGACGAGGAGCGAGACGACCAGCACCGTGGTGTCGGTTCCGCTGAGGTCGAAGGCCTGGTAGCCACCCTCGGCCAGGACGTGGGACATCGGTCAGTACCTCTCGGCGGTTGCGGCCCCGCGGGCCGTGGGGGGAGCGCCGGGGCGCGCCTGGTCCGGGGCGCCCCGATCTGCGGCGACCCTTGCTACCCGGCGGCCCGTTCCCTGTGCAAAACCTGTCACACCCGGCGTCGGGCCTCGGTCGAGGTCGGCCTCAGCCCGGCATCGGGGGCGTCGAGCGGTTGATCCACCCGGCGTCGGCGGAGCGCGGCGCGTCGACCGAGACCGTGTCGAGCCGGGCCCGGTCGTCGTCGGTCAGCGCCACGGTGGTCGCCGCCGCGTTCTCCTCGAGGTAGCGGACGCGCTTGGTGCCGGGGATCGGGACCACGTCGTCGCCCCGATCGAGCACCCAGGCCAGGGCGACCTGGCCGGGCGTGCACCCGTGGGCGGCGGCGACCTCGGCGACGACGTCGACCGCGGCCCGGTTGGCGGCGAGCGCCGCGTCGGTGAAGCGGGCCTGGCCGCGCCGGAAGTCGCCCGGCGCGAGGTCGGCGCTCGACGTGATCGTACCGGTCAGGTAGCCCCGCCCGAGCGGGCTGTAGGGCACGATGCCGATGCCCAGCTCCCGGCAGGCCGGGACGATCCCGTCGTCGATGTCGCGGCTCCAGATCGAGTACTCGGTCTGGAGGGCGGTGATCGGGTGCACGGCGTGGGCCCGGCGGATCGTGTCGACCGACGCCTCGCTCAGGCCCAGGTGCCGGACCTTGCCCGCCGCGACCAGCTCGGCCATGGCCCCGACCGTCTCCTCGATGGGGATCGAGGTGTCGGGGCGGTGCAGGTAGTACAGGTCGACGTGGTCGGTGCCGAGGCGGCCGAGCGAGGCGTCGACCGCCTCCCGGCAGTACGCCGGGCTGCCGTCGACGTCCATCAGCACCCGGCCGTCCTCGATCCGGGGGCGGAGGCCGAACTTGGTGGCGAGCACGACCTCGTCGCGCCGGGCGGCGATCGCCCGTCCGACGACCTCCTCGGACACGAACGGGCCGTAGATGTCGGCGGTGTCGAGGAGCGTCACCCCGAGGTCGAGGGCGCGCCCGATCACCTCGTCGGGGTCGGTGCCGTCGAACCCGCCGTAGATGGGGGAGAAGCTCATGCAGCCGAGGCCGACGGCGCCCACGGTCGGGCCGTCGACGCCGAGCGTGCGGGTGGGGAGGGTCATGGCGGGTCTCCGTGCTGATCAGGCGCCGATTCGACGACGTGGCCGCGGGTGACGGTACGACGTCGGGGGCGATCCGGCCCGCCGTCGGCGGCGGTGGGGCACGATGCCGGGATGGACGACTCGATCGCGGGCAACCGGGCGTACTGGAACGACACCGCCCACCACTGGGTCGGTCCCGGCGAGCGGGCCTGGGCGACCGACGAGATCACGTGGGGCACCTTCGAGGTGCCCGAGGCCGAGCTGCGCGCGCTGCCCGACGTGACCGGCCTCGACGTGGTCGAGCTGGGCTGCGGCACCGGATACGTGTCGGCGTGGCTCCTGCGCGGCGGGGCCCGGTCCTCGGTCGGCGTCGACCCGACCGAGGGCCAGCTGGCGACGGCGCGGTCGCTCCAACACGAGCACGACCTGGCCTTCCCGCTCGTCCAGGCCGCCGGCGAGGACGTCCCGCTCCGCGACCGCTGCGCCGACCTGGTCGTGTCGGAGTACGGCGCCGCCATCTGGGCCGACCCGGCGCGCTGGCTGCCCGAGGCGGCCCGCCTGCTCCGC
>JAAYBP010000076.1 GCA_012730075.1 Acidimicrobiales bacterium
CGTTCGGTTCGATCGCCGACACCGCCGCCGCGGTGCGGGCGCTCGCCCTCCACGCGATCGCGGCCGACGACACCGTCATCGCGGAGGCGTGGCTGCCCGAGCTGAGCGGGGCGATCGAGGTGCTCGGCCGCGCCGCCCGGCGCGGCGACGGTGATCGGGCCGCGGTCTCCGAGGGACTCGACGCCGCCGCGGTGCTGCTCGAGCGGCTGGGACAGGCCGACGCCGCATCACGCGTCCGCGCCGACCGTCCGACCGGGCCGGTGGAGCCCCGCGGGACGCCTGGCTCCGGCGGGCCGCCGAACGCGCGCGGTGAGGTCCCCGCGGACGGGGCGGTGAAGGCCCCGACCGGTGCCGAGGTCGATCCCCGGGGTGTCGCCGCCGCCGCCGTGGCGGTCGCCCGCGACGGCGGCGCGAACGAGCCCCTCTGGGCGCTGCTCCGCGCCGCGTCGTCGACCTGGACCTGGCCCGACGTGGGGCGCTGGACGGGCGATGACGGCCTGGTCACGGCCCGGTTCCTCGACGCGGTCGGCCGCCTCCTGCTCCGCGACGGCCCCGACGGCGTGGCCCTCGTCCCGTGGCTCCCACCGGGCTGGTGGGGGCGCGGCTGGGAGGTGCACGGCGCGCCCACCCGCTGGGGACGGCTCTCCTACGCGGTGCGCTGGCACGGCGACCGGCCCGCCGTGCTGTGGGATCTGGCCGGCCCCCGCGACCGGCTGCCGCTGTCGGCGCCGGGACTCGACCCGACCTGGTCGGCCGACTCGGTCCGGGGCGAGGCGCTGCTCGCGCCGGTCCCGCCCCCACCCGATCTCGACCTGACCGATCCCGCCGGACCCGCCGACCCGACGGATCCCGGCGCGGTGGCCGGCGCGGACGGGACGTCCGACGCAGGAGGCGGCGACGCGGGCCCGGTGCGGGGCGTGGCGATCGCCGCGCCGCCCCGCTCGGTGTGGCGCCCGCAGGATCCGGGCCCCGACGCCCCTGCGGGGGGCGCCCCGTTCGAGGGCGACGCTCCTGATGGTGGCGACGGGGCGACCGACGGTCCGGGCCTTCCGCCGGAGGGGACGTCGTTCTCGTGACCGATTCCCGGGTCTCGATCCCCACGACGCCGGCCACCGGGGTGTTCCCGGTGGCGGTCGGCCGCGCCCGTGGGCGAGGATCGAGGGCGTGAGCGACGACGAGCTGGTGACGCTCGACGACGACGAGTTCGCCGACGGCGACTTCGGGCTCGAGCTGCCGACCCTGCGCTCGCTGCTCCAGGAGTCCGGCGTCGACCCCTCCGACGTCGACCGGGCCGAGCGCACGGGCGTGCTCGGGTTCATGGCGATCGACCGCTTCTCGGTGCCGGATCCGCCCCGATACGACCTGGCCGAGGCGGCCGAGGCGACCGGCATGGACGCCCGGCAGATCCAGCTCATCTGGCGGTCGCTCGGCCTGCCCGTCGTCCGCCCGGGTGAGGTCGTGTTCACCGACGTCGACGTCGAGACGCTGTCGACCGTCAACGGCCTGATGGAGCTGGGCCTGATCGAGAGCGATCTCGCCGTTCAGATGAGCCGCGTCATCGGCTGGTCCCTCGCCCGGGTGGCGGCGGCGATGGTCGACTCGATCGACGACGACGAGCCGCCAC
>JAAYBP010000474.1 GCA_012730075.1 Acidimicrobiales bacterium
GGAGACCCGTAGCGCCGGACCCACGGGTGCTGACCGATCGGGGGGCGGCGGATATGCGGCAGACTGCGGCGGTGCCCCACGCGCGCCACGCCACCCGAGCCGACGCCGCCCGCCTCGGTCGCGCCCTCGCCGAGGCATTCCGCACCGACCCGGTGTGGCGGTGGATCGCCCCCGACCGCGCCCGCTGGGACGCGCACGCGCAGGCCTCGTTCACCGCCGACGTGCGGTCCGCCCTCCAGAAGGGCCACGTGTACACCACCGACGACCGGGCCGGCGCGGCGATGTGGTCGCCGCCGGGGGTCGGGCGCGGGATCGACCTCGCCAAGCTCCGCTCCGGCCTCACCGTCGCCCGGCTTCTCGGTCCTCGCCGCCTCGCCCCGGGCATCCGGATCCTCCAGGCGATGGAGAAGGCCCACCCTCGCCGCGAGCACTGGTACCTCGCGATGCTCGGCACCCACCCCGACCACCAGGGCCGGGGCGTCGGCTCCGCCGTGCTGGCCCCCGTGCTCGACCGGTGCGACCGCGACGGCACGCCCGCCTACCTGGAGTCGTCCAACCCGGCGAACGTCCCGTTCTACGAGCACCACGGCTTCGTCGTCACCGGCTCGATCCAGGTCGCGGGGTCGCCCCCGATCGACACGATGTGGCGCGAGCCGCGCCCCCCGCACGAGGTCGGTCCGGCGGTCGAGGCGGTGCGGGCGGAGGCCCGGTGACCGACCGCCGCGGGTCGGTCGACGCCCGCCGCCCGTCGCTGAGCGACCGCCACCGACCGTGATCGCCGACGCCGGGTTCGAGCTCGCCGTCGCCGACTTCGAGCGGACGCTGACCCCGATCGTCGTCGGACTGGCCGCGTCGGTCGACGGCATCGACGCCGACGCGCTCGCCGGCGACGTCACCCGGGAGGCGTTCTCGATCGCGGCGGCGGTGATCGACAGCGACGGGATCCGCACCGACAGCGAGCTGTGGTCGCTGCTCGGCGTGTTCGGCGCCCGGCTGGGTGGCGACCTGCTGCGCGCCACCCCCGACGACCTGCGCGCGTCGGATCTCGTCGTCGGCCGCGTCGCCTGGCTCGACACCCCCTCGTCGATGCTCGACCTGCTGGTCCGCTACGACGCCCGCCACGCGACCGCGCACGCCCGGACCTACCACGACAAGGCGACCGCCATCGCGTTCGCCACCGCCGCGGTCGATCCGTACACGACCGAGGAGGAGCTGAAGGCGATCGACCGGTTCCGGCGCACGATGGCCGGTGCCGGCGCGGCGGCGACCGGCGACGGCCCGGGGGTCCCGTCCGGTCCCGCGTCCGCGGCCGACGCGTCGGCGACGGCCCCGGACGCGGCCGCCGCCGACGAGCTGCCGCCGGCGCGGCCGCTCGAGGAGCTGATGGCCGAGCTCGACGACCTGATCGGCCTCGACGCGGTCAAGGCCGAGATCCGCCTCGTCGCCGACCTGATCCGGGTGCAGAACCTGCGGGCCGAGCGGAACCTCCCGGTGGTCGAGCAGAGCCGCCACCTCGTGTTCGCCGGCAACCCGGGCAC